>JBOHYW010000012.1:0-38330 GCA_050738155.1 Rhodanobacteraceae bacterium | reverse complement strand
GAGCTCATCCGATGCCGGCCCGTGGCCCCCAAGTGGCCACCTTCGACGAGGCCTCATACATAAATGCAGCCCGTGCTTCGTGCACAACAGCGGTTGACACCAGGGGCGAGTCCATACATAGGTTGGGCTGACTCCGGGCTTCATCCGGAGGAAGCCCAACGCTGGCGCGACGTCGCGTTGGGCTTCGCTACGCTCAGCCCAACCTACGGGTTCGTGTGGTACTTCGCCGCCGCTTCCACTTCGTGCTTCGACCCCAGGATCACCGGCACGCGCTGGTGCAGACCCTCGGGTTGCACTTCCATGATGCGCCCACGCCCGGTGCTGGCGGCGCCGCCAGCCTGCTCGACGATGAAACTCATCGGGTTGGCTTCGTACATCAGGCGCAGCTTGCCACCCCTGGACTTGATCTTTGAATCCAAGGGATAACTGAAGATGCCGCCGCGGGTGAGGATGCGGTGCACGTCGGCGACCATCGAAGCCACCCAGCGCATGTTGAAGTCGCGCCCGCGCGGGCCTTGCTGGCCAGCCAGCAAGTCGGCGATGTATTGCTGCATCGGCGCTTCCCAGAAGCGCTGGTTGGACATGTTGATCGCGAATTCCGAGGTGTCTTCCGGAATCATCACGTCGCGGCGGGTGAGGATGAAGCTGCCGGCCTCGCGATCCAGCGTGAACACATGCGTGCCGTGTCCCAAGGTCAGCACCAGCAGCGTGCATGATCCATACACCACGTAGCCGGCGGCGACCTGGTTCACGCCCGGTTGCAGGAACTCGGAAGTATCGACGCGATCGCGGTGGCCGCCGGGTCGCTTCAGCACCGAGAAAATGGTGCCGACCGAAATGTTGACGTCGATGTTGGAGCTGCCGTCCAGCGGGTCGAACAAAAGCAGGTAACCGCCGCGTGGGTAGGCATCGGGAATCTGCTGCGGGTGTTCCATCTCTTCCGAGGCACAGGCGGCGAGGTGGCCGCCCCAGGCGTTGGCGTCGAGCAGGATTTCGTTGGAGATCACGTCCAGTTTCTTTTGTGCTTCACCCTGGATATTCATGCTGATTGAATCAGCAGTCCCGGCCTCGCCCAGTACGCCACCGAGTGCGCCCTTGCCCGTGGCCACGGCGATGCGTTTGCAGGCGCGCGCGACGATTTCCAGCAACTGGATCAGGTCGGTATCGCCAAACCCTGCGCGGCGCTCCTCGGTAAGGAACTGGGTCAACGAAACGGGTCCTCGAAAGTCTGGTTTCATGGCCGCCATCCGGAAAGGGAACGGCCATTGTCCCGGCTCCACACGCGACTTGCCAGCGGGAGTGGTTCCGGGAACGGTACGCGTGCAGCCGTTCCCGAACCGCTCCTGCTGACATGACGGTGTCAGCAGCGCATGACTAGTGTGGGTAGCTGCCCACCAAACCGCAGGAGCCACTACATGAACCCACCATCCGACCTGGTGTTTTTCCACAACCCGCGCAGCCGCTCCAACGTGACCCGTGCGCTGCTGGAAGAGCTCGGCGCCGAATACGAGCAGTGCGTGCTCGATTTCCGCAACAACCAACAACTCACGCCTGAATATCTTGCGATCAATCCGATGGGCAAGGTGCCTGCTATCCGTCACGATGGCGTGGTAGTGACAGAAACCGTCGCCATCTTCATCTATCTCGCCGACTTGTATCGGCAGGCGGGCCTCGCACCCGCGCTGGATGATCCGGATCGCGGACCGTACCTGCGCTGGTTGGTGTTCTACGCAGCCTGCTTTGAACCGGCGGTCGGTGACAAGGCGATGCAGCGCGAGCCGGCACCACACATGCAATCGCCGTACGCCGATTACGCCACCACGCTAAAAGCCATCGAGCAGGCCCTGGCGCCCGGACCCTGGTTGCTGGGCGAACGCTTCAGCGGCGCCGATGTGTTGTGGGGCAATGCCTTGCGCTTTGTCACCGGCTTCAAACTGGTGGAAGCGACCCCGGTCATTGCTGGCTATATCGATCGCGTCATGTCGCGACCCGCCGAGGTGCGGGCCCTCGAGGCCTGCGAGGCACTGGCGACGGAAATGGGATTGACCTGAACGGGCAAATCGGAGGTGCGTAATGAATTTTCGTGACGATGGCGAGCGCGTCTATGTCTTGTGGGACAAATATGCTCGTGGACGCGATGTGGAAGGATTGCTTTCGTTGTATGCGGAAGATGCGGTACTTGAAACACCGTTGATTCCCGCAGTGCTTGACGTCGACGTTGGCGTTTTGAAGGGACATGCAGAGCTGCGGCATTTTTTCGAGGAAGCTGGCCGCAGGCGGCCCAACGATCTCGTGCGGTGGTATCGCGAGCAAGACAAATATTTTTATGACGGTTCCCGATTGATTTGGGAGTACCCGCGTGCCGCGCCCGATGGTGACCAGGTCGAGCTTGTTGAAATGATGGATTTGTCGCGGGGCATGATCCGGTATCACCGCATCTACTGGGGCTGGTTCGGCGTCGGTCAATTGGTCGGCAATGCGTTGTCCAGGCAAGCGCATGACCATGCTCGCCAGTCACCTCCGATCGTGCGGCGGGCTGCTGACACGACGCTGTCAGCAGGGGCCGCGCAAACTTGATCGCGCACCCACTATTGGAGATTCCCATGTCGATCCCGTCGCTCGTTACCTTCTTTCATGCGCCGCGCAGTCGCTCCGGCGCCACCCGCGCAATGTTCGAGGAACTCGATGTTCCGTTCGACATGGTTGCGTTGAACCTCGCCGCCGGTGAACAACGCTCGCCCGAGTATCTTTCGATCAACCCCATGGGCAAGGTGCCCGCGATTCGCCACGAAGGCGTGCTGATTACCGAGCAGCCGGCGATCGTGATGTATCTCGCCGATCTGTATCCGGAGAAGCACCTCGCGCCAGCGGCCGGTGATGGGTTGCGCGGTGCGTACCTGCGCTGGATGGTGTTCTACGGCTCCTGTTTCGAGCCGGCCATCATGGATCTCTCGCAGAAGCGCGAGCCGCTGCCGCAAATGCAATGCGGTTACGGCACCTACGACGACGTGATGGGCGTGCTCGCCGAGCAGTTGCAGCAAGGCCCGTGGCTGCTGGGCGAATGTTTTACCGCTGCCGACGTGCTGTGGGGCCTGGCGCTCAATTATGGATTCATGTTCAAGCTGGTGCCGGAGCTGCCGGGGTTCCACGCCTACGTCGATCGGGTGCTGGCGCGGCCGGCGATTCAGCGTGCCTTTCGACTGGACGAGGAACTGGCAAAAGATCAGGAGGCGGTTGCAGCATGAACGCTTTCCCGATCCAACCAGCGTTGCAATCCGCGCCAGGATCCGCCGATTGCGCGGTCATCGAATTGCGCCAGTACACCCTGCATCCCGGCGCACGCGAAACCTTGATCGAACTGTTCGATCGCGAGTTCATCGAAACACAGGAAGCGGTCGGCGCGGCCGTGATCGGACAGTTCCGCGACCTCGACAGGCCAGATTATTTTGTCTGGCTGCGGGGGTTTTCCGATATGCATGCACGTCGACAGGCGTTGACGGCGTTCTACGGTGGCCCGGTATGGAAGGCCCATCGCGACGTCGCCAATGCAACGATGATCGATTCGGATGACGTGCTGTTGTTGCGCCCGGCGTGGCCGGGCGCAGGTTTCGACACGGGTTCGCGCCCGCGCCCGACGGTCGGCAGCGACAAGGCGTGCGAAGAACTCGTGATCGCGAGGATCTATTCCTTCGGCGCGCCCGTGGATGCGGCGTTGGTTGAATGGTTTCGCCAGGAAGCGGTTCCGTTCTTCGAAGAACTCGGCGCAACGACCGCGGCGGTTCTCGTCACCGAAAAGGTGCCCAACGACTTCGCCGCGTTGCCGGTGCGCGAAGGCGAGGACGTGCTGGCGTGGTTTGCAAGTTTCGACGATCACGCAGCATACGCGAGGTTCTTTGCCGCGGTGACACAATCGCGGCGCTGGAACGAGCAACTGCAGCCGGTGTTGCAAAAGCGGCTGCGCGGCAAACCGCCCCTGCTGCGGCTGGCGCCGACCGCGCGGTCGCTGTTGCGGTGAATCGTGTCATCGGGGATGTCCGTGTAGACGCGGGAGGACGGTGGTTTTGTCGCACGGCGCGAGACCACGGGTGTGGTAAAAGAGGCGGATGCGCCGTGCCGACCGCCTGTTCCTGATCATCCATGCCTTGCGGGGTCGCCGCACCGCCTTGCCGGCGCGGCGGCTCGCCGAGACGCTCGGGGTGTCGCTGCGCACTGTTTATCGTGATGTTTCCGATCTGCAAACTTCTGGCGTGCCGATCGAAGGCGAGGCCGGGGTTGGCTACCTGCTGCGCAAGGGTTCGGACATTCCGCCGCTGATGTTCACCGCCGAAGAACTGGAAGCCTTGGTGGTCGGTACGCGTTTCGTGCGTGCTTTTGCGGGCGAGAAGCTGTCGGCCGGTGCGCGTTCGGCCTTGCTCAAGATCGACGCGGTGCTGCCTGCGGAATTGCGCGGGCGGGCCGAGCAGTCGCGCGTGTTCGTGCCGAAACGCTGGTACGAAGCGAAATCGGGCATCGTCGATGCCCTGCATGAAGCCATTGCTGCGCGGCGCGTGCTGAAAACTGAATACCGCGACGCCGGTGGCGCGATCAGCACCCGCGTGGTCGAGCCCTTGTGCCTCGCCTGTTGGGGCGCGGTCTGGACGCTCGGGGCGTGGTGCCGCATGCGCCAGGATTTTCGCAACTTCCGGCCCGATCGCATGCAATTCACCGCCACCGGCGAGATTTTCGACGACGCGTCGGAGCGCGGACTTGATGCCTATCTCGCCAAGATGGGTGTGCGCCGTCAACAGTTCGAGTGATCAGGTGATGCCCGAGCGCTTGAATCGTGCCGTCTGCAGTCCGGCTCGGCTGGAATCGGCTTCCAGCTTGCATGCATTGCTGGATTGATCCTGGTATTCAGCACGATCATGGGGCACCACATCCCCGCTTGGCGGGGATGGCAGCCACTCTCGTGGTTCCCTCAAATCGAGGGAGATGCGAGCAAAGTCGGATCGCCAAGCTTCACCTGCGTTAGCGCAGGCACTGCAGGTACGCCAGCCCTTTCCGCCTGTCGGTTGAACGCATCGATCGCGTCGCGCATCGGCCCGTTATAGCGAGCAAGATGCTGCGGAAACGCTGCTTGCATCTTGGTGACGTATCGCCGTTGGCGCGCGTTCAGCGCCTGATTGGGCTTCATGAAGGCGATGGTCCGGTACAAACCGAACAGGGTGATGCCATACGGCGAGATGAAGTGCAGGCCGTCTTCCGACACCTGGTGCTGTACCTCCGGGTTGTAAAGAGTTCTGGCGAAATCGCCGAGTTGTCGCTGCAGGGTTTCGGCGCTTGCATGGATGCCTGCCTTGGCGCTGCCAGCCGGCGCGTGCGATGTCGTCGCCAGCAGCTTGTCCAGCGCCGTGAGCGCGCCGTGGGTGCGGTCAATCATCGCCGCGAGCGCAGCCGCAGCGCCGCGCAGTTTCATCGCGGTTTCGAAACTGGCGCGTTGCACGTCCAGCGACACGGTCACGCGGGGGTCGGAAACAATCCGCACGCTTTCCTTGGCACTGTGGCTGGCCACGCTGACACTCGCCCGATAGGTGCCCGGTAGCGCCAGCGGGCCGTTCGGAGCGTGACTTGGGTGCGGACGCGACGCGTGCATGAACTTCGGCAGCTTGACACCGGTGTAACGCATGTTCCAGGACACGCGGTTGATGCCAGCTTTGCCCGGACTGCGGAAAGTCGCGACAGGTTTGCCGGTGCTGTCGGTGATGGTGATCACGACAGGATTGCACTCCTTGTACGGCACCTTCGCGTGCTTCTTGCCGGCGCCAATTGCCGCTGGCTTGTCCTGGTTCTGTTTTTCCTGCGCCGCGCAAGCCTTTGGCGTGTGGATCGCCTTGGCCAGTGAGTACGCAATCACTGGCCCGCTCGGTGGGTCGGGGGCAATGAAGTCACCCAGCAAAGGCCCGGGACCACCGAACTGGATATGGCGTCCACTGAATTCCAACCATTCGGTCCCGCGTGAAGCGGGAAACAGGTGGAAGGCGTCGTTGGCCATTCCCGGCTGCCACTGTTCGAGCGCTTCCGTGTTGTCGAGGATCCACAACCCGCGGCCATGGGTTGCCAGTACCAGGTCGTGCGGCGACTTGGTGAATTTCAGGTCCCACACCGGCATGGTCGGCAGGTTGGCCCTTATCGGCTGCCAGTGCGCGCCGTCGTCGAAAGACAGGTACAGGCCGCGCATGCTGCCGAGCGCGAGCAAGCCTTTGCGATTCGGGTCCTCGCGCACCACCATCGCGGAATAGTCATTCGGCAGACCGCGCGAGATATTCCGCCAATGTGCGCCGTAATCGCTGGTCTTCAGGACATAAGGGTGATTGTTGCCCAGCATGTGTCCATCGACCGTGATATACGCGGTGCCGGCATCGAATGGTGACACGCCGATCTGGTAAATGCGGCCATATTGGACGGCCTGCGGCAACCCCTTGGAAACGTTGGTCCAATTCGCGCCGCCATCCTTGCTGACCCACACCAGCCCGTCGTCGGTGCCGACCCAGATCACGTTGGGATCGGTCGGCGCAAGCGAGAGCGAGAGGATTGTGTCGGAGTTTTCCGCGCCGGAAATATCGTGGAATACCGGGCCACCGGCGATCGGCTGGTGCGCCTTGATGTCGCGAGTGAGATCGCCCGAGATCGCCTGCCAGTCGGCGCCGCCATCGCTGGACTTGAACAACACATTGGCGCCGAGATAGACGGTGTTCGCATCCGTCGGCGACACTGCAATCGGCGAACCCCAGTTGAAACGGTATTTGAGTTTCGAGATCGGCGTGTCGCCCACGCCTTGCAACGTCGGTCGGATCATGGTCGAAGTCATGCTGCGCGTATCGATCCGCTCGGCAAAACCGGTCTGCGAATCGGCGTAGATGATCGCCGGGTCCGACGGTGCGGGAGCCACGTAAGCGCCATCGCCCAAGGCCAGGTTCCACCAGTCCGAACCCCAGATGCCGTCGGAAGCAAGACCGTTTGATGGCCCGCACACGGCGGAGTTGTCTTGTATGCCTCCGCATACGCCGAATGGCACAGTGTTGACGATCGCGACGGTATAAAACTCCTCTATCGGCAAGTTGGCGAACGCCCGCCACGCCTTGCCACCGGTCAGGCTGACATAGACGCCGCCGTCGTTGCCCTGGATGATCCGTTGCGGATTCTTCGGATCGATCCAGATCGCGTGATGATCCGGGTGCGCGCCACGGTCCAGTACTTTCGCGGTCTTGCCGCCGTCGGTGGACTTCATCAGGTGAAGCGAGCCGAAATACAGCGTCTTGGGATCGTCCGGTGCGACCTGCATCGCACTGAAATAAAACATCCGCGTCGCAAGCGCATGGTTGTTGCTGATGCAGTGCCAGGCATCACCGCCGTTGGTGCTGCCCCACAGCATGCATCCCCGGGTCGCCATCAATGCGTACACCGTTTTCGGATTGGACGGCGCGATCGCGATCTTCACGCGGTCGCTGGGAACATCGGTGGGCAACCCGCCGCCCAGTTTGCTCCAGGTGTGCCCGCCATCTTCGGAGCGCCAGATGCCGCCCGCGGGGCTGCCGTTGATCTGCGTCCACGGTCTGCGCTGTTCGGTCCACATCCCGGCGTACAACACCTTGGGGTTGGACGGGTTCATCTCGATGTCGCTGGCGCCGGTGGTGTCGTTGACGTAGAGCACCTTGTTCCAGGTCTTGCCGGCGTCGGTGGTCATGAACACGCCGCGCGTCGCAGTGGGTTTCCACGGATCGCCCATCACCGCGACGTAAACGATCTTCGGGTCGGATGGATCGACCACGATATTGGAGATCAAGCCGGCGTCGGCCAATCCTTTGAACTGCCAGGTTTTGCCGGCGTCGGACGAGAAATAAATCCCGCGGCCCAGCAACACGTCGTTGCGCGGATTGGCTTCGCCAGTGCCGAGCCAGATGTCCTTCGGGTTCGATGGTGCCAGTGCGACTGCACCGATCGAGCTGGAATCACCGTGCTTGAAGATGTCCTTCCACTTGATGCCGTTGTCCGTGGTCTTCCACAGACCGCCACCCGCGGTGCCGACGTAGTAAATGTTCGGCTTGCCTGGGATCCCGGTCACCGTGCTCACCCTGCCGCCCGATACCGCCGGCCCGGGGTTGCGAAATTTCAGGTTTGCGAGCGGACCAGTGGGTTTGGTGGTCGCGGAAGCAAGGCCCGCGACGCTCAACAGAGCGCCCGCGGCAACGATGAGTGGCATTCTCATGGTGGCTCCGTCAATCGGGGGAAGGGCTTTGACCGTAGTCCCCGACACTCGAATCGAGCAGTGCCGAAAGTCACCGGAAACCCGGCCCTCGGATGGCGGTGGCGTGGTGCGGCAGTCTTTGTTGCAATAACTTCATACATAGAGTAACATTTCGATAAACTTCAAATATGAACGTCGTGACTACTTCCGCCCATCGCCGTATCGCTGATGCTTCTGCACCTGACCAACCGCGGAATGATGCGTTGGTCGCACCGGCGCTACGGGCCTTTTTCAAGCTCGCCGAACGTTGGAAGCTGCGCGTGGCCGAACAGCGCAAGCTGCTGGGCGATCCACCGGAATCCACGTTCTACAAGTGGAAGCGCGAACGTGATGGCGCGCTGTCGCGCGACACGCTGGAGCGCATCAGCTACGTGCTCGGGATCTTCAAGGCGCTCGCGATCCTGTTTCCGCAGCCCGATCGCGCCGACGCCTGGTTGCGTCGGCCGAACGATGCGCCGACCTTCGGTGGCCGATCCGCACTGGAACGCATGCTGTCCGGCAACGTCGCCGATCTTTTCGTCGTGCGGCAGTACCTGGACGCGCAGCGGGGATAGCCCGAAGCGCTTCGAATCTTCGTTCGTCATTCCGGGGCTGCGTGCGCTGTTTGCGAGCAGAACCCGGAATCTGCTCACGCGCCGGGAGAACAGATTCCGGGTTGCCGCTGCGCGACTTGCGAAATGACGGCAGAACCATTCATCGTCCGTCGCGATCTCGCATCGAGAGAACCGAAGCAACCACACTCCCGCGATGCCATCAAACGACCCACCCATTCATCGCCTTCGCTGGCAGCGTGCGTACCGGATCGTGCCGAGCCGGTTTCCGCCGGTCGGCGTGTTCGATGCGATCGCCGATGCCGGAGATCTCGACGCGTTGTACCAGCTCGAGGCGCTGACCAACCCGCGCCTGCGCGAGGAATGGGGCGAACTCGCCAACGTGCCGAAGCAACATCGCGTCAGCGGCCCCGGCAGTACACCGCTCATGGCCGCGTTCACGCACGTCAATCCCGAGGGCAGCCGGTTTTCCGACGGCAGCTACGGGGTGCTCTATCTTGCGCACGAGTTCGACACCGCGGTCGAGGAAACCGTGTATCACCGCGAACGGTTCTTGGCTGCGACGCGGGAACCACCACTGGACCTGACCATGCGGACTTACGTCACCGGCGTGCATGGCAGCTTGCATGACATCCGCGCCGGTTTTGCGGCGGAACACGATCCGGAAAGCAACATCGCTTCGCGCAAACTGGGTACGGAACTGCGCAAGCAAGGCTCCAACGGCATCGCCTTCGACAGCGTGCGTCGCAAGGGCGGCGAATGCGCGGCATTGTTTTACCCCGATCTCGCCTCAGCCTGCGTGCAGGGCAAGCACCTGATGTACCACTGGGACGGCACCAGGATCACGCAGGTCCTGGAAGTCAGCGCGGTGCGGCGACATCCCGCATAGACGGCCGGAAGCCGGCATTGGGCAACCCGCACGGCCTGCCTGCAGGCGGGCCATACTTGTTGCGCCATTACAATACCGGAATGCCCGACCGCGAACCCAATCACTGGATACCCCAGCCGTTGCGCAGGCTGGGCGGACTTGCACTGACCCTTGCACTGAACCGGCTGGTCGCGCTGGATCCCGAGACACGCGTGGCGATCGGCAAGCTCGAAGGGCGCCGCATCGGCGTGCACCTGCGCGGTCCCGACATCGCGTTTTCGATTGCCGCGCGCAACAGCACCTTGCAGATCGAACCGCCACCGGGAGCGCGCGACGACGGCAGCGCTTCGGATTTCGAGGTCAACGCAACCCCCGGTTCGCTGCTGGCGATGGCGTTCGGCCGCGACGGCGACGCGCGACCCGCCGGCAAGGTGGAGATTGCCGGCGATGCCGAACTCGCGCGACGCGTGCAGAAACTCGCGCGTGCGTACAAACCCGATTTCGAGGCGGCGTTCGCGGCGGTATTCGGCGAGGTTGCCGGTACCGCAATCGCGCGCGCACTGCGTGATGCCGCGCATTGGGCGGGCGACGGTGCCCGGCACTTCCGCGACGACACCGTGGACTGGCTGCGCGACGAGGCACGCTTGACCGTGCCGCACGCCGAAATGAACGCGTTTCTCGATGACGTGGACGGCTTGCGCGAACGCGCCGACCGGCTGGCTGCGCGCGTGCGCCGCCTGGACGGCAAGCCATGATCCGGCTGCGCCTGTTGCCGCGCGTGTTGCATGTCGCCGCGGTACTGGTGCGTTACCGCGTCGACGACCTGATCGACGAGCAGCACGTGATGCGCCCGCTGCGCTGGCTGCGTGCGCTGCTGCCCCGGCCGCGCAAAAGGATCGCCGCGTTGCCGCGCGGTGCGCGCTTGCGCCTCGCGCTGAACGAACTGGGACCGATCTGGGTGAAGGCCGGACAGGTGCTGTCCACCCGTCGCGACCTGATTCCCGACGATGTCGCCGATGAATTGTCCCAATTGCAGGACCAGGTGCCGCCGTTCCCCGGTGAGCAGGCGCGCGCGATCGTCGAGGAATCGCTCGGCAAGCCGATCGCCGAGTTGTATGCGAGCTTCGATGAAACGCCGCTGGCTTCCGCGTCGATCGCGCAGGTGCACGCGGCGCGCTTGCTGCCATCTTTGCTCCGCTCTCCCTCCGGGAGAGGGGCTGGGGGTGAGGGTTCGCGCTCGCGGGGCGCAATGTTTGGCGGATTCGGACCCTCACCCGCCCCTTCGGGGCACCCTCTCCCGGAGGGAGACGGGAAATTCGAGCAGCCTTCGGCTGCGCATTTGATGGGCCGCGAAGTCGTGGTCAAGGTGCTGCGTCCGAACGTCGTCAAAAATGTCCGCCGCAACCTCGAGCTGCTGGAAGCCTTGGCGCGGCTGGTCGAACGCTGGCATCCGCAGGCCGACAAGATCCGCCCGCGCGACATGTTCGACGAGGTCGCCAAGACCCTGCACAACGAACTGAACCTGCAGCACGAGGGCGCCAACGCCAGCCTGCTGCGCCGCAATTTCGAGGATTCCGACGACCTCTACGTGCCGCGGATCTTCTGGTCGCACACTGGCGAAAAAGTGTTGACGATGGAGCGCGTGCACGGCATTCCAGCCGACGACATCGCCGAGCTGGACAAGCTCGGCATCGATCGCCGTGCACTCGCCGCGAAAGGCGTGCGCCTGTTCTACGAGCAGGTCTTCCGCGACAACTTCTTCCACGCCGATGCGCACCCCGGCAACATCTGGGTCGACCCCACCCGCACCCGCGAGCCGCGCTTCATCGCGCTCGATTTCGGCATCATGGGTTCGCTGCCGGACGAGGACCAGTACTGGCTCGCGGAAAATTTCATCGCGATGTTCGAGCGCAATTACCGCCGCATTGCCGAGCTGCACCTCGCCGCCGGCTGGATGCCCAAGCACATCCGCGCCGACGAACTTGAGGCTGCGATTCGTACCGTGTGCGAACCATACTTCACGCGTCCGCTCTCGGAGATTTCGCTGGCGGAAGTCGTGGCGCAACTGTTCAGTACCGCGCGCAAGTTCGAACTCACGCTGCAGCCACAATTGATCCTGCTGCAGAAAACCCTGCTCAACGTCGAGGGCCTGGGTCGCCAGCTCGATCCCGACATCGACATCTGGTCGGTTGCGCAGCCGGTGTTGAAGCGCATCCTCGCCGACCGTTACAGCCTGCGCTATGCATTCAAGGAAATTCGCAAACGGGTACCGGAATGGCTGCGGATCGCGCCGCTGATTCCCGAGAAGATCCACGATGCCCTGACGCAACTGGCAGAAGGCAACGGGCCGCTGCAGGTCGGCGAGCGCGAACTGGAACACCTGCACATGCTGGCGCGTGAAATCCAACGCCGCATCCTCGCGGCAACCTTCGGTGGGGCGCTGCTGGTGGGCGCCGCCTTGATCCTTGCGCTGGCGCCGCGTCTTGGCCTGTGGCCGCCGATCGCGCTCACCATCGCCGGCGTGCTGAGTTTCACGGTGGCGTGGCCGTGGAAACGCGCGAAATGATAGTTTGTCGCGGAATCCGCAGGTTGGGCTGACGCCGGCTGCATCGGCGGATGCCCAACGTCGTTGCCAAGCCCTCGGACTTCGCATGCGCTTCGCGCCGAGTGCTATCGCGATCGCGTTGGGCTTCCCCCGGATTACATCCGGGGTCAGCGCCAACCTACTTGTGCGCTACGGAAGGCGGGCACGACGCCACTTCAACCCCGCGACTTGCCCTGTGCCGCCACCGCCGCAGCCTTCGCGGCAATCGCCGCTTCATCGCCGAGATAGAAGTGCCGCAGTGGCTTCAGGTCGTCGTCGAATTCATACACCAGCGGCACGCCATTCGGGATGTTGAGGCCGGTGATGTCCGTGTCGGAAATGCCATCGAGATACTTCACCAGTGCGCGCATCGAATTGCCGTGCGCCGACACCAGCACGCGTTGCCCGGCGCGGATCGCGGGCGCCAGCAGCTCGTGCCAATACGGCAGCACCCGCGCCACCGTGTCTTTCAGGCATTCGGTCAGCGGAATCTGTGCAGGCTCGAGCTTTGCATAACGGGGATCGTGCGCGCAGTCGTTGTCCTTTGGGTCCATCGGTGGTGGCGGCACGTCGTAACTGCGCCGCCAAATGTGCACCTGTTCGTCGCCGTATTTGGCCGCGACCTCGGCCTTGTTGAGGCCGGTCAGCCCGCCGTAGTGGCGCTCGTTCAAACGCCAATCGGTGTGCACCGGCAGCCACGCCAGATTCATGGCGTCCTGGATACCCCACAGTGTATGGACCGCGCGCGTCAACACCGAAGTGTGGGCGACGTCGAACGCATGGCCTTCGCGTTTCAACAGCTCGCCGGCTTCGCGCGCCTCGTTGCGCCCCTGTTCGGTGAGATCGACATCCGCCCAGCCGGTGAAGCGGTTTTGCTTGTTCCACAGCGACTGGCCGTGGCGGATCATCACGAGGGTATGCATTGTTTCGTACCTGTTCGAAGATCCATTCATTCTAGCTAACGATTGCCTGACTCAAAGCGGCTGTTGTGAAAAGTCAGCCCATGGATGGGCGCTCTGGTCTTTCATATCCGACGGGGCTCCGATGACTGGCGAATCCGAAGATGCAGTGATCAGGGACGATCGCAAAAATTCACTCCCACGGATGGGCGCTCTGGCCTTTCATGTTTGGTGCGGTTCCAGAGACCGATGAATTCGAAGATGCAGCGATCGGGGACGATCGCAAGAACTCACTTCCATGGATGGGCGCTCTGGTCTTGCATATCCGACGGGGCTCCGGTGACCGATGAATCCACAGATGCAGCGATCAGGGATGATTGCATGACATATCACATGCCATTGGGGTGACCATGGGCCTATTGTCAACACCACAATAGTCAGTCACGATCGGTCATGTGGCATAGCGTCAGCAGACCCCAATCCACGCGCAACACGCAGGAGGATTCCCATGCGATCAGCACGTCTTTGCACATATGCCTTCGTCATGCTCGGCTTGCCGTTCGCGCTCGCCGCGTGCGTCAACGGCGTGAATGGTTCGGTCGATGTTCCGGCCGGCACCAGCACGTCCGACGCAAGCACCGTGAATGGTTCGGTGCATGTCGAGGCCAACGCCAAGGCCGACAAGGCGTCCACCGTCAACGGCTCGATCGAAATCGCGGACGGCGCCAAGGTAGGCGACGCCAGCACCGTCAATGGCCACGTTTCGCTGGGCGAACACGCCACCGCGGCCAGCATCAGCACCGTCAACGGTCACGTGACGCTGGAGAAAAATGCCACCGTGTCGGGCGACGTGGAGGCGGTCAACGGCGACCTCAATCTCGCCGCCGGGTCGGCCGTGAACGGCTCGCTGACCAACGTCAACAAGCACATCACGATCGACAGCGCGCACGTCGGCCAAGGCATCACCACCGTCAACGGCGACATCGACATCACCGGCAACGCCGTGGTCGATGGCGGCATCAAGGTGAAGAAACCGGACGACAACGGTTTCTTCGGCATCCATTTCAGCAGCGACGACATCCCGACCATCACGATCGGCCCCGGTGCGACGGTGAATGGCCCGCTGACCTTCGAACGCCCGGTCAAGCTTTACATCAGCGACCAGGCACACGTGGCCGGGCCGATCACCGGTGCGCAGCCGGTCAAGTTCACAGGCGCGACACCGCCGGTGTCTTGAGCGTGGTCCAACTTCGCCAGAATAGCCACGTGGTGTGCGGCGGAAGCGGCTACGCCGATTCTGCCCTACGTGGCTTGGAGGCGTGTCTTCTCGAAATGACGACGTAGTGCGCGTCAGCAAGTAGGGCGGAGGAACCCGCGCAGCGGTTTCCGCCGATTCCGCCCTACTGGCTTCCTTGTGCGCGGGCAGCCTTGCCTTGCTCCCGCTTGGCGCCGCGATGCAACTCGCCACATCCCTGTGGCTCGTCCTTCGGGCCGCCTTCGGCGTTGAAATCGGCAATCTCTGCCGATTTAACCAGCGTCATGCACGGCGCTGGAAATACTCGCTTCGTTGCCGGCCATCCAGGGTCTGATGGGTTGCTCATCCGATGTGGACGGGAACCTGACATGAACTGTTCCGCAGGAATCTCGTTCGTGGTCGGCTCAAGGCTCCCTTTTCGCGAAGAAGGACCGGGCCGAAGCGTCGGAGAACCTTGCATTTTCGAAAAAATCCGACTTGTAAAAAATGTATTCATTTTTACTATCAATGGATTACCGTGACTTTTATATCTGGTACGGAAATTGCTTTCGACACATCACAGATGGTGCGACGTGAATAAAGCCGAGGAGACCAACATGCGCAGCCCAAGAACCCTGTTCTCGATCAGGAATATCAATATCAGGCTCGGCATGGCCGCGGCCATGGTGGGAGTCTTCGGGCTGGCCATGGTTCCGCTGGCAAACGCCACACCCGTGTCGTTCTACAACGACGCAGCCACCCAGAGCACCCTGCGGTTTACGCTCGGGTGCGGCAGCGCGACGGGAGATTGTGTCGGTCTGCTCGAGGTGCTCGAAAGCGAATCCCCTTATTCATTCGATTCGAGTGGTCCCCTTATTGGCGATCTCTTCGGTTTGTCGAATTCCGGCATCGGTACCGAGACGAACCTTGTCAATACTGCTACGGGTGGAACCTTCACCACCGGCACGCAGAACAACATGGGCGGGATCGGCAGCGGCTCTTTCAACGTCTCGGCGGCCTACTTTCTCATCAAGATCGGGAGGGACCCGGACTACGCGTTGATTCACAACGTTTCCGGTGGCAGCCTGGATTTGTTTTTCGACCAGACAAACGGAACCGGCTCGGGGTTCAGCCACTACACCGCATTCGGAGACGGGACGACGGTGGCGGTTCCCGAACCGGCGGCGTTGGGCGTGTTCGGTTTGGGTGTGTTGCTGGTCGGCGGTTTCGTGACGCTGCGCCGCCGTTATAGCTGACTCGTTGTTCGAAGGCGTGCCTTCAGCAATCTCCGGCACAGGCGCAATGGTTTTCGTCGCCTGCACGCAGGCTCCTGCGAAGCGTTTTTGTAGGAGCCTGCGTGCAGGCGATTGACGTTGAACGGCGCGGGAAAAGACACGGACGTCGAGGACTATCGTGTCAGGGACAAGCGCTGGATTCCGGATTCTATCGCTCCGGAATGACGGCTATGGCTGAGTCCCGGCCCTTCGACAAACTCGGGACAGGCTTCGCCGGGATGACGAACAAACAGCGGGCCGTCAGAACGGCAATTGCAGGGTGTCATCGCACGCCAGGATTTGCGCGCGGAATGCGTCCTGGATGCGCTTGAGTGCGTCGGCATTGTCGGCATCGAAGCGCAGCACCAGCACCGGCGTGGTGTTGGAGGCGCGCACCAGACCCCAGCCGTCCGGCCAGTCGGCGCGCATGCCGTCGATGGTGGTGATGCGGGCGCCGTCAAATTGCGCGCGTTCACGGAAGCGCGCGATGAACGGGTGGTTCTGGCCTTCCTGCATCTGGATGTGCAGCTCGGGCGTGGACACACCCTTGGGCAGGGTCGCGAAAATCTGCTCCGGCGTGCGGCCTTCCGGATCGTCGGCGAGGATTTCCAGCAGCCGTGCGGCGGCGTACACGCCGTCGTCGAATCCGTACCAGCGTTCGCGGAAGAAGAAGTGCCCGCTCATTTCGCCGGCCAGTTGCGCGCCGGTTTCCTTCATCTTGGCCTTGATCAACGAGTGACCGGTCTTCCACATCAGCGGGCTGCCACCGGCTTTCAGGATCAGCGGTTGCAGGTGCCCGGTGCATTTGACGTCGTAGAGGATCGTCGCGCCGGGGTTGCGGGTGAGCACGTCCTGCGCGAACAGCATCAGCACCCGATCGGGGAAGATGATCTCGCCGTCTTTCGTGACCACGCCCAGGCGGTCGCCGTCGCCATCGAACGCAAGCCCGATGTCGGCGTCGGTTTTTTTCACCGTGAGGATCAGGTCGGCGAGGTTTTTCGGTTCCGATGGGTCGGGATGGTGGTTGGGGAAGTTACCGTCGACTTCGCAATACAACGGAATCGGTTCGCAGCCGATCGCGTGGACCACGCCGGGCGCGGTGTTGCCGGCGATGCCGTTGCCGCAATCGACCACTACTTTCAGCGAGCGGCCGGTCTGGATGTCGGCGGCGATGCGTTCGATGTATTCGGCGCTGATGTCGTACTGGCGCAAGCTGCCGTGGCCTTCGGCGAGGCGGCCATCGACGATTCGCTGGTACAAGTCCTGGATCGCGTTTTCGGCCAGCGTTTCGCCGCCGATCACGACCTTGAAACCGTTGTAGTCGGGCGGGTTGTGGCTGCCGGTCACCGACACGCACGAACCCGTATTGAGCTGATAGGCGGCGTAGTAACTGACCGGCGTCGGCACCGCGCCGATGTCGATGACGTCCACGCCCGCGCCGCGCAGGCCTTCGATCAGCGCCCCGGAAAGATCGGGGCCGGACAGGCGTCCATCGCGGCCGACCACGATCTCATGGAGATCTTTGTCGCGCACGGCACTGCCGATTGCGTGGCCGAGTTGGCGGGCGACGCCCTCGGTGAGTGTCTTGCCGACCACGCCGCGGATATCGTAGGCGCGGAAGATGCCGTGATCGGGGATCGGATCATCATGTGCGACCGAGGCGGTGGCTGAGGGAGCGGCAGGGGCTGCGGGCCTCGCAGTCTTGTCGCGGGTGGTTGCGGCCAATGGTTCACGCGCGGCCGGCTTGGGCGGTGGCGGCGTGTTCGCCACCACCTCGGACAACGCCGGCTCGTCTTCCAGTGGTGCGCCACCGAGTCGTGCACGCAGGCGCGGGCGTGCCCACAGCAGGCCCAGCCCGACCAGCAACGCCAGAACCGCCAACGCGAGCGCTGGCGGCAGCGAATCGGTCACCGGCAACCAATATTGCGGCGGCGCGGTGGCGAGGCGATAGAGACTGTTCGGCACGACAGCACCGGTGTCGTCGGCGGTGGACAAGACGAGGTTGCCGATGCTGTCCAGCACGATGTCGCCGGCCTTGCCGGTCTGCCTGAGATCGAGCCGCCCGGCGCGCACGCGTGCCGAGTGCAACGCGATGCGCAACGGCGAATCGCGGAAGTCGACCGTCGCGTATGCCAGCACCTTGCCATCCGCGCCGGTGATCGGGCCGGCAAAACTCAGCATGTGCGGGATGGGCGATTCGGCCGGGCCGAGTGCGCCGTGGCTCAACGCATCCATCAATTGCGTGGCGCGCGCGTAACCCAGTTGCTGCAGGTTGCCGTGCAGCACTTCGTTCAATTGCGGGCTGTACAGCGTCACCGCTTGCGCGTCGTGTATTTCAGACTGGATGCGCCGTGCCGTGGCAGCCCGCGTTTGCTCGTCATCGTTGGCGGCGAGCATGGCGATTACTGCCGGTCGCGACAGGGCCTCGATGACTTGCGTGCGTTTGTCGGCGACGATCAGCGCGATTTTCTGCGCGGTGTCTTGCCGAGCCTGTACCAGCGAGGTGGCGGCATCGTTCTGTCGCATCACCAGCCAGGTCTGCCAACCCATGAACAGGGCGAACAGCACCAGCAGTGTGCCGATTGCGAGGGCGAGATCGGCAACGACCTCGGCGATGCCGCGGCGCAGGCTGAAACGCGCGCGCATGGCGCGTGCCGCGGCCTGGATATCAGGTGTCTTCCCCACGGCTGAATCGTTGCTCATTGCTTCATGCGACCCCAGTGGAGCCGAACCCCCCGGCGCCACGTTCACTTGCTGCGAAATCTTCGACCACCCGCCATTCAACACGTGCAACCGGCACCACCAGCAGCTGCGCGATGCGGTCGCCCGGCTGGATGGTAAACGGCTCGCTGCCGCGGTTCCAGCACGAAATCATCAGCGGACCCTGGTAATCGGCATCGATGAGTCCGGTGAGATTGCCGAGCACCAGCCCGTGTTTGTGGCCGAGCCCCGAACGCGGCAGGATCAGCGCGCACCAGCCGGGGTCGCCGACATGCATCGCGAGGCCGGTCGGGATCAGCGCGCTCATTCCGGGTTCAAGCGAGATCGCGGTTTCCGGCGCGGCGCGCAGATCCATCGCGGCGCTGCCGCCAGTCGCATAAGCGGGCAGGGGGATGCCGTTGCCAAGGCGTGGGTCGAGAATTTTCAGTTCGACCGCGACCGGTTGTGCACTCATGCGCGTGCCCGGGCGTGGTAATGCGCGGCGATCCGCGCGACCAGCGTTTTCGCGAGCTCGGCTTTCGGCGCGCGTGGCAGGCTTGCGTTGCCACCGGGCCAGATCAGTTCCAGCGCATTGTCGTCGCAACCGATGCCGATGGTTTCGTCGACATGGTTGGCGGCCAGCATGTCGAGTTGCTTGCGTTCCAGTTTCTTGCGCCCGTTTTCGATGACGTGGTCGGTTTCGGCGGCGAAGCCCACCACGAACGGGCGCGGATCGCGTGCCGCCACTTCCGCGAGGATGTCGGGGTTTTCGATGAGTTCAAGCATCGGCGCGCCGGACGGACCCTTCTTGATCTTGCGGGCGGAGTATTCGGCGACCCGCCAGTCGGCGACCGCGGCGGTCGCGATGAAGATGTCGGCACCATCCATCGCCTGCGTTACGGCGTCACGCATCTGCAAAGCGCTGCGCACATCCACGCGGCGGGCGATACCGGCAGGTGTCGGCAAGCCCACCGGACCGGCGACCAGGGTCACTTCGGCGCCGGCTGCGACCGCCGCCGCGGCAATCGCGAAACCCATCTTGCCGGAGCTGCGATTGCCGAGAAAACGCACCGGGTCGATGTCTTCGTAGGTTGGACCGGCGTCGATCACGACGCGCAGTCCGGCAAGCGTTGCTTCATGCGACATGCGTGCCGCCCGGCGCCAGCAACGCCTGCACGAGTTGTTGCGGCTCCAGCATCCGGCCCGGTCCCGATTCGCCTTCGGCCAGCGGCCCGTCGGCGGGGCCCAGGATCGTCACGCCGCGCGCGCGCAAGGTCGCGGCATTGGCTTGCGTCGCCGGATGCAACCACATGCGGTGGTTCATCGCCGGCGCCACCGCGAGCGGCGCGGTGGTTGCCAGGCAGGTCGTGGTGAGCAAATCATTGGCGGAGCCGTGCGCGAGTTTGGCCAGGGTATCGGCGGAGGCCGGCGCGATCAGGATCGTGTCTGCCCAGCGCGCGAGTTCCAGGTGGCCCATGCCCATTTCGGCTTCGGTATCCCACAGGCCGTGGCGCACCGGCTGGCCGGACAGCGCCTGAAACGTCAGCGCGGTGACGAAGCGCTCGGCGTTTTCGGTCAGCACCACGCGCACCTCGGCGCCGGTGTCACGCAGGCGACGCACCACCTCGCACGCCTTGTAGGCGGCGATGCCTCCCGACACCCCGAGCAGAACATGTCGATGTTCGTTGGGGCGATGTTCCCCGGCACTCATGTCGGCATTCACTGACAGACAAACCGGCGGTTAGCTTACCGGATTCGCGTGTCCGTGCCGCTGTAGCGACGTGCTCGGTAGTGCTCTGATTGAACTACAAAGCGTTCTTGCTGAGCCCTTCGACAGGCTCAGGACAGGCTGCATGAGCATCGCGAACGAAGCCGAAGCGCTGTTGCCCTTCGACTTCGGCCCCATCTTTTTCAAAGACGGGGCCTGCGCTCAGGGCGAACGGAACTTGCAAGCAAGAAGGATGGTAGATGAGCATCAAGCAATGGCCAACCGACGAACGCCCTCGCGAGAAACTGCTGGCGCGCGGAGTCGCCGCGCTCACCGCAGCGGAATTGCTCGCCATCCTGCTCGGCACTGGCATTCGTGGCCACAGCGCGCTGGACATGGGCCGCGACCTGCTGTCGAGCACGGGCGGCCTGAACGCGCTGCTGCGCAGCGATTTTCAGGACATGCCGGGGCTTGGTCCCGCCAAACGCGCACGCCTCGTGGCTGCGCTGGAGCTTGCGCGTCGCTGCTTGGGTGAGGAACTCGCCACCCGCGCTGCGCTGGCCAGCCCGCGTGACAGCGCTGCGTTCCTGAAGGCGCAACTCGCGCACAAGCCCTATGAAGTATTCGCCTGCCTGTTCCTCGACAATCGCCATCGCGTACTGGCGTTCGAGGAACTGTTCCGCGGCACGCTGGATGGCGCCTCGGTGCACCCGCGCGAAGTGGTGCGTGCGTCGCTGAAACACAACGCGGCGGCGGTGATCCTGGCGCACAACCATCCATCCGGCGTGGCCGAACCCTCCGCCGCCGACCGCCACATCACCCATCAACTGCGCGATGCCCTGCAACTGGTCGGGGTGCGGGTGCTCGATCACCTGGTGGTCGGTGCGGGCGAACCGACCTCGATGGCGGCGCGCGGGTTGATCTAGGAAATCTCTGGTTTTGTTGATCCCATTCGTGGTCGACAGGCTCACCACGAATCGGGTCAATGCCTTGACCGTTCGCGCTGAGGTATCGAAGGGTGAACGGCCAAGTTGGTCGGTGGTTTCCCAAGGGAACTGCTGTAGATGCCGTTTCCCGGAAACTCGCGCATCTGCATCGGCGGCGCTCGCAAGCCTCGGGTGTCGGCGGGTTGACAAACCGGGTGTCCCACCGATCAGTTATACACAATACGTAACCACAAGCATTTGGAGGCTGCTTTTAGTGTACTTTCGCAGTATGAAATACAATTCATTGAATAGAAACATGTTTTTTGACTGACTCGTTGTGAAATGGCGCAAAACGGACCCCTTGATGAGCTGACTGTGGCAAGTGTCCACCAATTTATCCACAGCCTCGAATTTGGCCATTCATCGCCGCTGCGTTACGATGAAAAACCCGCCATCGCCATTGCCAGACCCGTGAAAGACGCTATCCGCGAGCTGTTGCTGCATGCGCTGGACAGCCTGCGCCACAGCGGTGCGCTGGATGCTCCAACCCCCGCGTTCACGCTCGAACGCACCCGTTCGCGCGAGCACGGCGACTTCGCCTGCAATGTCGCGTTGTTGCTGGCCAAAAAGTCGGGCCGCAAACCCCGCGAGGTCGCCGAAACGATCGTCGGGGCGTTGCCGGATGATCCCCGTGTCGCGCGTGTCGAGATCGCGGGGCCGGGGTTCATCAACTTTTTCCTGGCCGGCGCAGCGTGGCACGAAGGAATTCGCCGCGTGTTCCGCGAGGGCGCGCGCTACGGTCATGGCAAGGCGGGCACGGGCCGCGCGGTGGGCATCGAGTTCGTCTCCGCCAACCCGACCGGACCTTTGCATGTCGGCCACGCGCGCGCCGCGGCGATCGGCGATACCTTGGCGCGGTTGCATTCGGCAACCGGCTGGAAGGTCTATCGCGAGTTCTATTACAACGACGCGGGTGCGCAGATACAAAACCTCGCGTTGTCGGTGCAGGCGCGCATCAAGGGCATCGAACCCGATGATCCGCGCTGGCCTGCCGATGGCTACCGCGGTGATTACATCCGCGATGTTGCCCGCGATTACCTCGAAGGCGTGACCGTCGATGCCGGCGACTACCGCGGTGATTACATCCGCGAATACACCCGCGAATTCGCCAGGGACGACATCGACAAGGCCGCCCCGGAGGCTGTCGGCTACAGCGTCACCGCCAAGCAGGATCCGGATGACCTCGCAGCCATCCGTGATTTCGCGGTGGCTTGGCTGCGACGCGAGCAGGACGACGACTTGCGCGCGTTCGGCGTCGAATTCGATACCTATTTCCTGGAGTCGTCGCTGTACACCGAAGGTGAGGTACGGCGGGTCGTGGATCGCGTCGACGCGCAAGGTCATTCCTACGAAGCCGACGGTGCGCTGTGGTTGCGCAGCACCGACTTCGGCGACGACAAGGACCGCGTGATGCGCAAGTCCGATGGCACGTACACCTACTTCGTGCCCGACGTTGCCTATCACCTTTCGAAGTGGGAGCGCGGTTACAAGCGCGCCATCACCGAACTCGGCGCCGACCACCACGGCTCGCTGGCGCGCGTGCGCGCCGGACTGCAGGCGCTCGACATCGGGATTCCGAAGGATTGGCCGGAATACGTGCTGCATCAGATGGTGACGGTGCTGAAGGGCGGCGAGGAAGTGAAGATTTCCAAGCGCGCCGGTTCCTACGTCACCTTGCGCGATTTGATCGACATGGCCGGGCTGGATGCGACTCGCTACTTCCTGATTGCCCGCAAGAGCGATTCGCAATTGGTGTTCGACATCGACCTCGCGCGCTCGCAGACCAACGACAATCCGGTCTACTACATCCAGTACGCGCATGCGCGGGTTTGCTCGGTGCAACGCCAGATGCACGAGCGCTCGATCGTGTTCGAGCAGCACAATGCGATCAAGCATCTCGATCGGCTGGACGGCGAATACGCGCGCGACGTGATGGTGTGCGTCTCGCGTTTCCCGGAAATCGTCGAAGCCGCGGCGGACAGCCACGAACCGCATCTGCTGGCGCAATATCTGCGCGAACTGGCCGGCGCGTTCCACGTCTGGTACAACGCCGAACAATTCCTGGTCGACGACGAGGATTTGCGCAACGCGCGCGTGGCGCTGGCCTACGCGACCCGGCAGACGCTGGCCAACGGACTCGGCATGCTGGGTGTCTCGGCGCCCGAGTCGATGTGACGGATCGCCTTCGGAAGCATTCGTACGCAACGCCGGCCCATCGGCAACGGTTTGGCGAGCGTCACGCAAACCGACCTCGCACACCCGGCAGCTTCCCGACTAACATGTGACGCGGCCCGCACGTGGGTCGCAGGTATTTGCATCGAGGACAGGCAGTGGCAATGCAACGCAACAGCAGGCAAGCGGTACGCAACGGCGGCTCGGGCCTGCCGTGGTGGGCGCTGATACTCATCGGTATCGTGATCGGCGCCATCCTGATGGGGATCGTGGCGCACCGTGGGCTGATCCCGAGCCTGCGCCGCAACGACCAGCCGCAGGCCAATCCCAACGCGGTCGCCGAAAAGGGCAGTGCTCCCGGCATCGCGAACAACGGCACGTCGTCCAGCGCTTCGCAATTCGATTTCTACAAGGTGCTGCCCGAAAAAGAGGTGGTGATCCCGAATTCGGAATTGTCCGCGATGGCCAAGGCCGAGCAGCAGAAAGCGGCGGCGGCAAACAACGCGGGCAGCTCCGCGCCGGCACCCAGCGCCTCGGCGACGGCACCGTCCGGCGGTTACGTGTTGCAGGTTGGCGCGTTCCCCAGCGCCAGCGATGCCGACGCGATGAAGGCGAAACTGGCCTTGCAGGGCTTCACTGCGCACGTACAGCAAGTGACCCTCGACGGGCAAGTCTGGAATCGCGTGCGGATCGGTCCGTTCGCGTCGGCGACCCAATTGCAGTCGGTGCAGAAGCAGCTCAAGGGCGCCGGCATCAAGTCGATTCCGCTGAAGGAAAAATAATTGCGGGACTCGGGGCTCGGGACTCGGGAAGTGCGTGACACCAATACACTCGTCATTCCGGGGCCGCGCGCAGCGCGGAACCCGGAATCTGCTGCTCCCATCTGGCAAAGCAGATTCCGGATCGCCACCGCGCGGCGTCCGGAATGACGACTTGCGAGAAGTTCGTTCACTGGAATCCCATCCTTTGCACATGACAAACGGGTTCGACCCATGACCACCCAAACCCTGCTCGTCACCGGCGCCTCGGCCGGATTCGGTGCCGCGATCGCGGCCAAGTTCGCCGAAAACGGCTGGCGCGTGGTTGCCTGCGCGCGTCGCGCGGAACGTCTCGCGCAACTGGTCGAACGCTTCGGCGCCGATCGTGTGTACGCGTGCGCGTTCGACATCCGCGACGAAGCCGCGATGCGTGACGCGCTTGGCAGCCTGCCGCAAGACTTCCGCGACATCGATTTGCTGGTCAACAATGCCGGGCTCGCGCTCGGCACCGCCAAGGCGCAGGACTGCGACCTCGCGCAATGGCGGCAGATGATCGACACCAACGTCACCGCCTTGGCGACCCTGACGCGCTTGCTGCTGCCGGGGTTGATCGAGCGGCGTGGCACGATCGTCAACATCAGTTCGATCTCCGGCACGTATCCGTACACGGGCGGCAATGTGTATGGCGGCACCAAGGCGTTCGTCACCCAGTTCTCGGCCGGCTTGCGTTGCGACCTGCACGGTACCGGCGTGCGCGTGACCAACATCGAACCCGGCATGGCCGAAACCGAATTCACGCTGGTGCGCACCGGTGGCAACCAGGCCGCATCCGACAAGCTGTACAAAGGCGCGCACCCGATCACCGGCGAAGACATCGCCGACACCATATGGTGGGTCGCCAGCCTGCCGGTGCACTTGAATATCAACCGCATCGAAGTGATGCCGGTCAACCAGTCGCCGGCAGGCCTGCAGATCGCGCGCGATTCGTAGGGTGGAACCCGCGAAGCGGTTTCCGTCGACCGGCTTTCGCGAGTGGACGACATGCGGCGGAAGCGCGGCGCCGATTCCGCCTTACCGATCCCTCTCAAGACGTCCGTAGATAGGTGTACCCCGTCAGCCCGGCCTCCAGCGCAGCTTCGATGCTTCGTGCTTCTTCGCCGGACAAATGCGCGGCGGAAATCTTTTCGCGATAGACCGCGCGCAGCGCATCGAGGCGATAGCCGACGTAGTCGAGCAGCATGTCGGCACTGTCACCGCGCCGCGCGCCGTCCAGCGTGAATCCGTCGCCGTCGACGCGCACGTTGACAGCATCGGTGTCGCCGAACAGGTTGTGGATGTCGCCCAGCGTCTCCTGGTAGGCGCCGACCAGGAAGATGCCGAGCCGGTAGGGTTCGCCATCGCGCAGTCCGTGCAGCGGCAGGCTGACGTCGAGGTCGCCGGATTCGACGTAGGTATCCACGCGCCCGTCGGAATCGCAGGTAAGGTCGGCCAGGGTGCCGCGGCGGGTGGGCTTTTCTTGCAGGCGCGTCAGCGGCATGATCGGGAATATCTGGTCGATCGCCCACACGTCGGGGATCGATTCGAACACCGAGAAATTGCAGAAATACTTGTCGACCAGTTTCACGTCGAGCGCGTCGATGATTTCCCGGTGCGAACGTTCGTCCGATTTCAGGTGCCTGCGTACGCCCAGCGCAATCGCGTGATACAGCGCGTCGAGCTTGGCCCGTTCGGCAAGACCAAGTGCGCCCTGCGCGTACAACAGTTGTCCTTCGCCCAGGTATTGCTGCGCGTCCTGCCAGACCTCGCGTACCGGACGCGTGTCCAGCGCCGCGAGGGTTTCCCGCAGGCTTCGCAGTACCGGCGATTCGTCGTCGGCCGCGGGCGGTACCGCACCATCCGGTGCGCGTTCCACTTCGCTGACGTCGACGATGAGCACCGCGTGGTGCGCGGTCATCGCACGCCCGGATTCGGTCAGCACGTGCGGCGGGTCGAGTTTCCATTCGGTGCAGGCGGCAGCCAGCGGCGCGATGACCGCGTTGGCGTACTGGCCCATGTCGTAGTTGATCGAGCATTCGCCGCGCGAACGGGTGCCTTCATAGTCGATGCCGAGGCCGCCGCCGACGTCGACATGGTCGAGCGGCAGGCCGAGCGCACGCAGTTCGGCGAAATGTCGCACGGCTTCACGCATGCCGGCGGTGATGTCGCGCAGGTTGGAAATCTGCGAGCCCATGTGGAAATGCAGCAGCCGCATCGTGTGGGTGAGGTTGGCCGTGCGCAGCCGCTCGACCAGCGCCAGCAATTGCGCCGGCGTCAGCCCGAACTTGCTCTTGTCGCCGCCGGTGTTCTGCCATTTGCCAGCGCCGATCGAGGCCAGGCGTACCCGTACGCCAAGCTTCGGTTCGACGCCCAGTGCGTGTGACTCGCGGATCACGTGTTCGAGTTCGGAAGGTTTCTCGATCACGATCACCACGTCGATGCCGAGCTTGCGGCCGATCAGCGCGAGGCGAATGTAATCGGCGTCCTTGTAGCCGTTGCACACCACCAGCGATCCGGCGGTGGCGAGCCCCAGCACCGCCAGCAGCTCGGGTTTGGAACCCGCCTCGAGACCGAATCCGGCGCCGCCCGCCAGCGTGCCCGCGACCGCACGTTGCTGG
The DNA here is from genome assembly GCA_050738155.1 of Rhodanobacteraceae bacterium. Lineage (GTDB taxonomy): Bacteria > Pseudomonadota > Gammaproteobacteria > Xanthomonadales > Rhodanobacteraceae > 66-474. The sequence goes on along the minus strand of JBOHYW010000012.1, from coordinate 11,658 downwards.
TTGACCTTGATCGGATACAGCGCGGTGTAGCCGCCTGCGTAAGTGTGTGCACGCATTGCATCATCGAACGCCGCGCGCAGCTTCTCGCGTCGATCGCGCAGGATGTCCGGAAATCGCAGCAGCAACGGCAGCCGCAAGCCCATGGCCTTTGCGCGCGTGATCGCATCATCCAGCGCGAGGGCAGGGCCACCGACACCGCGCGGTTGCATCACCACACGGCCATCGTTGCCGATGTCGACGTAGCCGTCGCTCCAGTGCGCGACCGAATAAGTCGCGCGGGCGTCGTCGAGGGTCCAGTTGGTCATCGCGGTGTCCAGGGGTTGGATAATTGCCGTTCGTTCTGAGCCCTTCGGCATGCTCAGGACAGGTGGAGCCGAAGGACAGCAGCGTTTCGACTCCACTCGCTGCGCTCGTTACGCTGAGCGCGAACGGTGCTGAAGGATTCCGCAAATTGTAGCGCCCCGTTTGGGTCAGGCCGCTACAATCGCAGGTCTGCATTCCGGGGTTACAACATGCCGTCATCCAACTGGTTCACTGAAAAACACGAAGCTTCCGGTTCGTCCATCGGCTACCGCGTGGACGGGAAGCTCGCCGATGAAAAGACGCCGTACCAGCATATCGAGGTGTGGCGCACCACCGATTGGGGCAACCTGATGGTGATCGACGGCTGCACGATGCTGACCAGCCGCGACAATTTCCTTTACCACGAAATGATGACCCACCCTGCGTTGTACACCCACCCGGCACCGCGCAATGTGGCGATCATCGGCGGTGGCGATTGCGGCACGCTGCGCGAAGTGCTGCGCCATCCGGAAGTCGAACACGTCACCCAGATCGACATCGACGAACAGGTGACACGGCTCGCCGAAAAATATTTCCCCGAGTTGTGCGAATCCAACGCCGATCCGCGCGCGCAGCTTCTCTTTGACGACGGCATCAAGTACATGGCCGATGCGGAGCCTGCATCGCTGGACGTGGTGATCGTCGATTCCACCGACCCGGTCGGGCCGGCGGAAGGGCTGTTCAACGCGAAGTTCTACGCAAGTTGCTTCCGCGCGCTGCGCGATGGCGGCATCCTGGTACAGCAATCGGAATCGCCGCTGGTGCTGCTGGACCTTATCCAGGCCATGCACACCGCGATGCGCGGTGTCGGGTTTGCCGCCGTCCGCACCCTGCCGTTTCCACAGCCGTGCTATCCGACCGGTTGGTGGAGTTGCAGCATGGCCCGCAAAGGTGCGTCGCTCGACGATTTCCGCGAGCGCGACGCCGCGGCCAGGCCGTTCGCGACCCGTTACTACAACGCGGGCGTGCACCGCGCCGCGCTGGCCGAACCCGAGTTCCTGCGCGAAGCGCTGAATCATTGACAACATGCAGATTCGCTTGCGATGCGCGGCCAGTCGTGATTCATTCGCAATCGCCTAGCCTCGCCATTTTGCATACGGAATCATCCATGCATCCCCGATTGCCGATCGCCGTTTTCGTGTTCGCGCTGGTTGCCGCTGGCGCGCAGGCTGCGCCGCCCGGTGCCGTGGCGTCCGCGCCACCGGCGCCGAGCGACACCACCGCTTCGCCGGCCGCCCCGCACCTGTCGACCGCCGATCGCAAACGCGTCAAGGCGATCCAGCAATACCGGCATGACCTGGTGAGCGTGGTCGCGTTGCGCGTCGATCCGGATTACCTGCTGGGCGCCGCGATCCTTGCCAAACCGTTCCAGCACCAGACGCCGGGACTCGATTTCGCATCGCTCAGCGAGCGCGCGGCCAGCGCGACCAGTGCAGGTCCGGCGGTGGCCTGGTCGCGGCTGGGGCTGTGCAAGAACAAGGCCGATTGCCCCAACACCAAGGCTTTCGATTCGCTGAAAAAACACGCTGCCGACAACGCCGCGGTATGGCTGGTCGCGCTGGATTTCGCGTTGGCGAATCACGACGCCAAGGCCGAACAGGCGGCGCTCGCGCAAGCTGCCGCGGCGCAGAGCTACGACGACTACTTCGGCAAGGCCCTGGCGGCCGTGGCCAAGGCGGTCACGGTCTTGCCACCGCTGGCCGACACCACCCGGGATGCACATGATGGCCAACCCGACAACCCGCGCGGTGTCCGGGTGCTGGTCGCGGTCATGAGTACCCGTGCGCATCCGCGTCCGGACCTGGGGCCGCTGTTGCAATTGTGCGATCCCAGGGATGCGGCGAAACACGCCGAACGCAAGGCCGATTGCCTGAAGCTCGCGCGCACCCTGCAGTGGGGCTCGAGCCCGATTGCGCGTGCTGCGGGCCTGCACATCCAGGGCGAACTGGACCCCTCCGCCAAAACACGCACGGGTGCGGCCGCCCGCAATCTGGCATGGCAGGTGCAGCAGTATTCGGGTCTGCTCCAACATGCGCTGGTCGATCCGAAACTGGCGTCGGGCTGGCTGGCCAGCGCCCGCAATGGCGGTACCGAATTGAGTTTGATTCTCGCGACATTGCGCGCCAACCACATATCGATTGAGGCGCCAGCCGGTTTCACGCCGGCGACCGCCGGCGACTCCGACCATTGAGGAGCACCGCCCATCATGCATGAATTGTTGTTGTTGCGGCATGCCGAAGCCATGCAAACCAGTCCGGATGGCCGAGACATCGAGCGGCCCTTGAGCGTGCACGGCGAAGCGCAGGCGCGCGCCACCGGCATATGGCTGGCCGGGCAGGGCGCTGCGCCGGATGCGGTATTGTGCTCGTCCGCGCGGCGCACCCAGATGACCGCGGACGCAATCGGCAAGGCGCTGTCGGTGCCGCAACCCGATTTCCTGCCTGCGATTTACCAGGCCACGCCCGGCGAATTGCTGGCGTTGATCGAGAATCACGCGCCTGACGCGCGGCAACTTTTGTTGATCTGCCACAACCCCGGCGCCGAGCAGTTGCTGGCGTTGCTGACCGAAGGCCGCTCGGTCGGCGCGCGCGGCATGTCGCCCGCGTCACTGGCGTGGATAGAGCTGGCGGACGATGCACTGGAACCCGGTGGTGGCCGACTGCGGCAACTCTGGTCGCCATGAAAGCCGCGCTGGCACTGGCACTGTTGTTGCCTTGCCTGGCGCTGGCTGCCAACCCTCACTCCTCCGCTACGCAAACCTGGGCGATCCAGCCGGCGCAATCGCAGGTGCAGTTCAGCGTGCGCAAGTTCTGGATCGCGCACGTGCGTGGCACATTCACGCACCTGCAGGGCAGCTTGCGTCGCATCGATACCCCGCTCGGGGTCGATCTGGCCGAGGTCCACGCCCATATCGACGTCACCAATCTGGTGACCGACAGTCCCCGCCATACGGCGCGAGTGCTTGCGCCGGAATTTTTCGATGCCGTGCGCTACCGGCACATACTTTTTGCTTCCGATCCGTTTCCGCTCGACGAGCTGGTTGCCGGTGGCCCGTTGCGCGGCACCTTGCTGCTGCACGGCATGGCGCGCAGCGTGACTTTCGCGTTGCAGCCTTCCGAATGTCCGCACCAACCACTTGGCTGCATGCTGCGTGTGCGCGGCACGATTTCACGCTCGGCGTTCGGAATGGATGCCTGGCGTGGACTGGTCGGTGACGAGGTCAAGCTCGAGCTGGGTATCGTTTTGCGCACATCCCAGAACACATCGCCACCCGATCCACCACCCCACTCCGGTGCTTACGGGCGGCCCATCAGTGAACAGGGAGATTGACGCGCCGCGTATCATTCGCGCGATGTCTCGAACGCTTGCAACGAAATTCGGGTGCTGCGCCGCGGTGCTTGCACTGGCTATCGTCGGCTGCGCGCCGCTGTCGCCGCGCAGCATCCAGCGCGCCGACAAGATCGTGGCGAGCACGGCCGACAGCCGCATCACCTGCACGGCTGCCGACCATTGCGCCACGCCTTCGCCATTCATGGCCGAGGCCGACGCCGCGATCGCCGCGTCCACGCTTAGGTCTCCGCACAACACCGTCACCCTGCTCAACATCGGCCAGAACGCGCTGGCGGCGCGCATCAACCTGATTCGCGCGGCGCAAAAATCCATCGACATCCAGACCTACATCTGGGCCCACGACGATGCCGGCATGCTGGTGCTGGACGAACTGGTGAAGGCTGCGCGGCGCGGCGTCGAGGTGCGCATCCTCGCCGACCAGTTGGGTTCGTTGAACGATCCCAAGCTGCTGTCGCGGCTCGCGCGTGCCAGCAGCAACCTGCACATCAAGCTGTACAACCCGACCTTCGACAGTGCCCACAGCAATTACGTCGAATATGCCGCCAGCGTGTTGTGCTGTTTTCGCAAGTTCAACCAGCGCATGCACAACAAGTTGTTGCTGGTGGACGGCAAGGTCGGCATCGTCGGCGGGCGCAACTATGCCGACGAATACTACGACTGGGATTCGCAGATGGATTTCCTGGATCGCGACGTGATCGTCGCCGGCCCCGCCGGACGCCAGATGGCGAAAAGCTTCGAGATTTTCTGGCACAACGACCGTGCGGTGCCGCTGACCCATCTGCGCGACGTCAACGCCGACATCCTCGCGCATCCATTCGACGTGAAGCCGTGGAGCGAACCGAAGTTCGCCGACCCGCAACGCGTGGCCAAGCTGCGCACGCAGGCGGAAGACCCGGACTGGCTGCAAGACAATCTGCTGGTGCACAGTTTGAAAGTGGGTCTGGTCGATTACTTCTATGACTTGCCTTCCAAGGCCGAGGCCGTGCACGGTCCGAACTCGCGTGAACTGACGCACGACCTGATGAAAATGATCGCCGGCGCCCAACACCAGATCGTGTTGCAGACGCCGTACCTGGTGCTGACCGATCGCGCCGGCAAGATCTTCGAGGCGTTGCAGAAGAAAAAGCCGCCGGTGGACGTGATCGTTTCGACCAATTCGCTGGCTTCGACCGACGCGGTGGGGGTGTACGCGTTGTCGTACAAGCACCACAAGAAATTCCTGGTGGATTTCGGTTTCCACATCCACGAATTGATGCCGCATCCGGCCGACGCCGAAGAGATGCTGGCCGATTACGCGCGGCTTTCCGGCATCGGTTCCGAGCAGTCCTCGCCGCACCGCGGCGGCCGGGCGCCGATCGAGGCGGGGCACCCCGGGCCGCGCATCAGCTTGCATGCCAAGTCACTGGTGGTGGACGGCCGCATCGCGATGGTCGGCTCGCACAACTTCGATCCGCGTTCGTCCAACTACAACACCGAGTCTGGCGTCATCATCGACGATCCCGCTTTCGCCCGGCAGGTGCGTGGGGCGATCCTGCGCGACGCCGCGCCGCGCAACGCGTGGCTGGTGGCGCCGCGCCATCCGGTGCCCGTGATCGGCGACGTCAGCCAGTTTCTGGGCAACATTTCGCGGCATCTGCCGATCTTCGACATCTGGCCGTGGGCGTATGCCACCGACTACCAGTTGCAGCCCGGCTGCAGCCCGGTGGCCGCCAGCAGCCCGGATTTCCTGAAGTGCTGGAAACCGGTGGGTGATTTTCCGCAGGTCAACCTGTCGCTGACCGCCATCATCGCGCGCTTCATCACAGCCTTTGGTGCCGGCATCCAGGGGATTTTGTGAGGTGTTTGTGTGAGGTGTTTGCATGCGATCATCCCCCGATCGCCGTGTCGCTGAATTTCGGGTGCACGTCGTTCTTGGCGTGCTCGTGAAGTCCAGAATGGCCGTCCGTGGCCTGGCCGCGATCACCCTGCCGTATCGATGCAGGCGGGTCGCCTGCACGCAGGCTCCTGCGGAAGCAAGGTGCAGGAGCGAGCGTGCTCGCAACCGGATGGCTGGGTAAGCAGCCATCCATGGCCTGACCTTCCACGAAGGCCGTTTTTTTGGTCGGTCCAGGATTATTGACGCGACGAGGGGCTATCGCTACGCTGGCGAACTCAACCCACGACCCAAGGTTTGCCGCCATGCCCATGGACATCAGCATCCAGTTGAGCGATGACGATCTCGATTTCTTCGTCAAGGGCATGCGCGAGGTCGAGGCCAGCATCGCCGACCGCGATCCCGATCAGATCATCGCCGCCGCGCAGAAGCTGCTCGCGGAATCCGGGAGTGCCCATGCGCCGCCGTTCATCGCCGAACGGATGGGCAGCGTCGAGTCGCTGATTTCGATGGCCAGGGATGTCGGCTTCAACCTGCCCGAGGCCGATCGCCAGCGGGTATTGGCTTCGCTGGCCTACCTTGCCGATCCGCACGACGTGATCCCCGATGCGGTGCCGGTGCTGGGCTTCCTCGATGATGCCATCATGGTTGAATTGTGTCGCCGCGACCTGCAGTTCGAGATCGAGGCCTATGACGATTTCTGTGTCTGGCGCGAGCAGGAAGCCCGTGCGCGCGGCGAAGATCCGGCCCAATTGATGGTGCAGCGCGCCGACTGGACCGATGCGCGTGCCGTCGAAGCGATCGCCCGCATGCATCGTCGTCGTCGCGATTCCTACAGCAGCGGCGCGTGGAAGCCGACGCTGTTCCGTATCGGGTAACGACCGTCGCACGTAGGTTGGGCTGACGCCGGCTTGATCGGCGGAAGCCCAACATTGCTGCGGGATCGAGTTGGGCTTGCATGATTGTTGGGCTTCTTCCGGGTCAAGCCCGGAATCAGCCCAACCTACGCTCGAGGGTTGCGACAACCCCATCCCGCCTGCAGCCAAGCAGGTTGGGCTGACGCCGGCTGGATCGGCGGAAGCCCAACGTCATTGCGCACGAAGCACCACGTTGGGCTTCATTGCATTCAGCCCAACCTACCGCTCGAGGATCGCGACAACCCCCATCCCGCCCGCCGTGCAGATCGAAATCAGGCCTCGGCCGGAACCCTTCTGTGCCAGCAATTTCGCCAACGTCGCCACGATCCGGGCGCCGGTCGCCGCGAACGGGTGCCCGGTGCCAAGGCTGGAACCGTTGACGTTGATCTTGGTCGGATCGATGGCGCCGAGCGGTGCATCCAATCCCAAACGGTTCCTGCAGTAATCGGGCGATTCCCACGCCCGCAACTGGCACAGCACCTGCGCGGCAAAGGCTTCGTGGATTTCATAGAAGTCGAAGTCCTGCAACTTCAGGCCGGCGCGCTGCAGCATGCGCGGCACTGCGATGGTCGGCGCCATCAGCAGCCCTTCGCCGTGCACATAGTCGACGCCGGCGACTTCCGCTTCGGTCAGGTACGCGAGCACGGGTAGTCCGCGTGCGAGTGCCCAGCTCTCGCTCGCCAGCAGCACCGCGGCGGCGCCATCGGACAGCGCCGAAGAATTGCCGGCGGTCAACGTGCCCTTGCCCGAATGCCTGTCGAATGCCGGTTTCAGTGCCGCCAGTTTCTCCAGTGTGGAGTCGGCGCGCAGCAGGTTGTCGCGTGCCACGCCGCGGAACGGAACCACCAGATCGTCGAAGAAACCGGTGTCGTAGGCGGCCGCGAGCTTGCGATGGCTGCCCAGCGCCCACGCGTCCTGCTCGGCGCGGCCGATCTTCCATTCGCGCGCCATTTTCTCGCAATGCTGGCCCATCGACAGGCCGGTGCGCGGCTCGACCACGCCGGGCACCTGCGGCTTCAATTCGCGCAAGTGGAAGCCGTGTGTGACGGCTCTGAATTTGTCTCCGAAAGTCTTCGCGCGATTCAGGTCGAGCAGGCGTTGCTGCAAGCGATTGGAATAGGTCAGCGGAACCTGGCTGGTGGTGTCCGAGCCGCCGCCGATGCCCGCCTCGATCTGGCTGGTCGCGATTTTCTGCGCGACCAGGATCGCGTTGTCGAGTGACGTGCCGCAGGCGCGCGCGGTGGTGAAACCCGGCGTGGTCATCGCAAGCCCGGACGATTGCAGCGCCTCGCGCGCGAGATTCCAGTCGGCCGGGTGTTTCATCACCGAGCCGAACGCGACTTCGCCGAGTTCCGCGCCATTCAAGCCGAACTTTTCGACCAGCGCACCCAGCACTTCGACCGACATGCCGAAGTTGCCGAGATCGGCATACGCGGTATCGCGTTTGCAGAACGGAATACGCACCCCACCCACGACGGCGACGCGACGACTGTGGGGAATCATGGTGCGGCTCCTCGAAGGGTTCCCCGCATTGTAGGAGCGTGCGTGCACGCGACAGGGTTTGGGGCCGGTTGCATCGCGGGCGTGGCCCGCTCCCCACCCCTACGCGAATTCGATGAATCCGCGTCGCAGCATCTTGTACGGTTCTTCCTCCATACCAAGTGACATGTAGGTGTTCTGCGCGCGGGTGTTGTCGCGCTCGACATACAGTCGCAGGCCGACGGCACCTGCCGCGCGCGCACGCTTTTCGACCTCGGCGTACAACGCTCGGAACGCGCCATGACGCCGCGCTTCCGGGGTCACGTACACGCTCTGGAACCACCACCAGTCGCCGTTGCGCCAATCGCTCCACTCACGGGTAATCAGCAGGCAGCCGGCCGGGTTGTCTTCGCGTTCGGCGACGAGGTAAAAGCCGCGGCGCGGGTCGTCGAATATCGCTTGGGTGCCGCGTGTCAGCACGTCGCGATCGAGTGTCTTGTGCTCGGTCTCCTGCGCCATCGCGGCATTGCAATCGACCAAGAACGCGATGTCGTGAGGCGTGGCGGGGCGGATGGTTGTCGGCATGTTCGCTCCGAATCGGGAATCGAGAATCGGACAAGCCTATCAAGCTTCGTCATTCCGGGGCCATCGTCGGCTTTATCGACGATGGAACCCGGAATCCATCTTGTTGTGCTCTGGAGTGTCAAAAATGGATTACTCGCCACGTCCGCGGCTCGCCCTTCTGGCCATCGGCTGCGCCGATGTTCGCTCCGGCATCCCTGCCTTCGCAGTCCGGGTTCTGCGCTACGCGCTGCGTGCGCAGCACAGCCCCGGAATGACGAAGCTATTTTTTCGAGTCCCGAGAAACTCGCCGCTCCTGCGGCTCGCCCTTCGGGCCATCGGCTGCGCCGATGTTCGCTCCGGCATCCTGCCTTCGCAGTCCGGGTCCCCGGTCCCGGCCCTTCCGCGAACTCCCGAGCTTGCGGGTCAGCGTGTTGCGGCCGAGTCCCAGCGCCTTCGCAGCATGTTGACGGTGTCCGCCGTGTGCGGCGAGCGCGGCATCCAGCAACACGCGGTCGAGACGTTCGCGTGCCTCGGCATGCAGGTTCTGTACATCATCGGAAAGTTGCGCGTCGGCCCACGCCCGTAGTGCAGATTCCCACGGCGACATCGAGGCATTGTCCGGCGCAGCCGTGTGCGCTCCGGAGTCATCCAGGTCTTCGCGGCGGATGCTTGCACCGGCGGCGATCACCGCCAGCCGTCGGCACAGGTTTTCGAGTTGCCGCACGTTGCCGGGGAAATCCATTTTCGCCAGCGCATGCAGTGCGGATTGCGTGAAATGCTTTTCCGGCAGCCCCAGCTGGCGCGCCGCCATGGCGAGAAAGGTCGTCGCCAGCAGTGGGATGTCGGAACGACGTTCGCGCAGCGCCGGCAGGTGGATGCGCACCACGTCGAGGCGGTGTTTCAGGTCGGCACGGAATTCGCCGCGCGCGACTTTTGCATCGAGCTCCTGATGCGTTGCCGCCAGCACCCGCACGTCGGCGCGGATCAGTTCGCGCCCGCCGACCCGGTAGAACTCGCCGCCGGCCAGCACCCGCAGCAGGCGCGTTTGCAACGCCAGCGGCATGTCGCCGATCTCGTCGAGGAACAGCGTACCGCCCTCGGCCTGTTCGAAGCGGCCCGTGGTTCGCCGTTGCGCGCCGGTGAAAGCACCGGCCTCGTGCCCGAACAATTCGGATTCCAGCAGCTCGGCCGGGATCGCGGCGGTGTTGAGTGCCACGAACGGCCGCGCGCGACGCGCGCTTTCCTCGTGCAATGCGCGCGCGACCAGTTCCTTGCCGGTGCCGGTTTCACCGGTGATCAGCACGTTGAGGTCGCTCGCGGCGACTCGTCCGATCAAGCGGAACACTTCGCGCATCGCCGGGCTTTCACCGAGCAATGCGTGGCGCGGTGTCGCCACATTGGGTACGGCTGGCAGCGGTGCCGCTTCCGCCAGCACACGCCGCGCCGCGGCCACGGCTTGATCGAGGTCGAACGGCTTGGCCAGGTAGTCGACCGCACCCTCGCGATAGGCCGCGGCGGTGGTCGCGACATCGGTGAACGCGCTCATCACGATTATCGGCAGGGCCGGGTGGGCGGTTTTCACTTCGCGCAGCAACGCGAGGCCATCCGTACCCGGCAAGCGCACGTCGCACACCAGCAATGCCGGAATGTCCCGGCGCAACGCACGTTGCACGTCCTCGGCATTGGCGAAATCGGCGACGGCGAGGCCCGCATTGCGCAACGCCGTCGCCAACACGAAACGGACGCTGCGGTCGTCGTCGACGACCCAGATTGCAGGCAGAGTGGTCATGATGGTTTCTCGCAGGAGCGTGCCCCGCGCGCGCTCGCAGTACCGTTGTCGCGAGCACGCTCGCTCCTACCCAGTGCAGGGTGGCGCGGCAGCAGCAGTACGAAGCGCGAACCCGGCTCGCGCCGTTGGTAGGTCAACTCGCCGCCATGTTCACGCGTGATTTCGCGCGCCAACGCAAGGCCGAGGCCGCTACCATCGGGGCGGCCAGACACCATCGGTTCGAACAATGTCGTGGCGATCGCATCAGGCACGCCGTCGCCGTCGTCGTCGACCTCGAGGCGCAGCGCAGGCACGCGCTGACCACGCGCGTCGCGCCAGCCGGCTTCGGCCCGGCTGCGCAACACGATCCTGTGCGCGTTGGCCTCGATCGCATTGCGGGCCAGGTTCAGCAACGCCTGCAGCAGTCGATCGGGGTCGCCGTGCCACGCGGGCAAGCTCGGGTCGTAATCGCGTGCGACGGTGACCGGCACGCGTTCGGCTTGCAGCAGTTCCGCGACACGTTCCAGCAAGGCGTGCACATTGATGGTGCGTGTCGCCATGGCATGCCGCGCGCCCAACAGCCGTTCCGCCAAATGCGCCAAGCGGGCGGATTCTTCGCGGATCAACTGTGCGAGTTCGCGTTGCCGCGCGTCGCCGGCCTGCTGCTGCAACAGTTGTGCCGCGCCGGAAATGGCGGCCAACGGGTTCCTGATTTCATGGGCGAAGCCGCGTAGCGACTCCGATACCCGCGCCGTGTTCGTTGCGGGCGACGCGGGGTGCACTTCCACCAGGACGCCATCCGGATGTGGCGTGAGCGTGAAATCCAGTCGTGTCTCGCGGCCGGGCGCTGCACAAACGGTCACGTCGCGTAGCGTGTGGGCGAGCGCGTCCTGTTGCGCGTAATGGGCAAGTTCGTGCAGACGTTTGCCGTCCGGTTGCAGTACGACCAGCGTCTGCGACATGAGGCGTGATTGGCCGACGCCAGTGTGTTCCGTGAACGCCGGATTGACGTAAGCCATGCGCAGACCGGTATCCAGCATCGCCACGCCGATTGCAAGTTGGTCAAGCAAGCAACGTTCCTGGTTGGTGCAGATCATTGCACCAAGCTAGTGCAAAATCACCGATTCGGCAAACGTTAGCCAAGCGCGTCGTGAACAAAGTCCAAGGAAGGCGCTACTCAGCTTGCGACGCGGAAAGTCAGGTTGAACCTGCGCGCACCCGTCAACGGATGTTCGCCAAGCTTGATCGGCAACACGCCGTGGTAGCGCATCCGCGCTGGGCCGCCCCACACCACCACGTCACCATGCACGAGCGGAATGCGTCGTTGCGGCTCCTTGCGTACCAGTCCGCCGAACAGGAACGTT
>JBOHYW010000011.1:0-38491 GCA_050738155.1 Rhodanobacteraceae bacterium | reverse complement strand
ATCACCTGTACGACAATGCACTGGGCGGCCAGACCTCGGTGAAAACCCTTACCGACGCCTATGGCATCACCATCATCGGCACCACCTTCAAGGTGCGCAACGGCCTGATGACTTTCGGGCAAGGGCTCGACGCGGTCGACGAGGCGCGCCAGCAAATCGACCAGGCGTTCGCGGCGTTGCACGCCGAAACCATGCCGCGCCGGCAACGCGAGGTGCTCGCGAGCATCGATGAAGCACGCGGCCCGGCCGACGCCGCGATCACCGCGCTGCGCACGCAACTCGAAGCACACAGCAGCAAGGGCATCGGCCACTTCGCCGACACCCGGATGTTCCCTGCGCTGGATCCGCTGCTGAGCGATCTCGACCTGCTCGCCGACCTCAAGATCATCGATGCGCAGGCGCAACTCCACGACGATCGCGCGCAGACCGTCAAGCTCAATGGCTGGCGCATCGGACTGTCGCTGGGCGCATTGATCATCGTGCTGGTCGCAGGCAGCGCGGTATTGCGCAACGTTTACCGCGGCATCGAGCAACTGGTGCGGATGACGCAAGGCATGCGCACGGGCGACTACGACACCGCGCCGGGCATGCCGGTGAAGGGGGAAATCCGCGAAGTGGTCGACGGCTTCCTCGCGATGCGCGAGGAAGCCAAGCAAACCAACGTCGCGTTGCGCGAAAGCGAAGCGCACGCACAGGACGCAACCCGTGCCAAAAGCGCATTCCTCGCCGCGATGAGCCACGAAATCCGCACCCCGATGATCGGCATCACCGGCATGCTGGAATTGCTCGAACACACCGCGCTCAACGCCGAGCAACGGCGCAGCATCGCGATCGTGCAAAGCTCGGCACAAAGCCTGTTGCAGATCATCGGTGACATCCTCGACTTCTCGAAGATCGAGGCGGGGCGCCTGGAACTGGCACCGCACGACATCGACCTGCGCAGGCTGGTCGAACACACCACCCACAATTTTGCCGGCATCGCATCCAGCAAGGGCCTGACTCTGGAACTGGCGCTGGATCACGACCTCGCGCCCGCCTACGTCGCCGATCCGCTACGGCTGCGGCAGGTCCTTTCAAACTTCCTCGCCAACGCGCTCAAGTTCACCCGCACCGGCGGCGTGATCGTGCGCGTCGAACACGTCGACACGATCGACCACGCCCACGACCGCATCGCGATACGGGTGCGCGACAGCGGCATCGGCATCAGCGACGGGCAACGCGAATTGCTGTTCCAGCCGTTTTCGCAAGGCGACAGCGGCACGGCACGCAAGTTCGGCGGCACCGGCCTCGGCCTTGCAATCTGCCGGCAATTGGCCGAACTGATGGGTGGCACTGTCGAGGTCGCCAGCAAACCCGACGCCGGCAGCACTTTCAGCCTGATCGTTCCGCTCGCAAAGGGTGATCCGGCGCGGGTCGAACCCGAACGCGCGCCGATTCCTGTCGAAGATTTTCCCGCGCGTCCGCTGCCGGGCGTCGACGAAGCCCGCCGCGAACACAGCCTGGTGCTGGTGGTGGACGACCACGCCACCAATCGCGAGGTGCTGACGCGGCAACTCGCACGCGCAGGGTTTGCCTGCGAAACCGTGACCGACGGCGAGGAAGGGCTGCGTCGCTGGCAGTCCGGCGATTACGCGTTGGTGCTCACCGATATCCACATGCCGCGCATGGACGGCTATCAGTTGACCGCCGCGATCCGCAAGTCCGAGCGCAAACGGCACCTCGCGCGCACACCGATCATCGCGGTCACCGCCAACGTCAGCAAGGGCGAGCCCGAACACTGTCTGGCGATGGGCATGGACGCCTTCCTCGGCAAGCCGCTGCGCATCGCGCAACTGTCGACGACGCTGCGGCGTTGGTTGCCGCACGTCGAATTTTTCGTGACCAAGTCGGTCGCAGTCGCTGAAGACGTCACCTATCCCGACGACATCCCACCAGACTCCGAAACGTTGCTGGCCGCGCCCGTCGCGCCGATCGATCTCGAAACCTTGCGCGAAATCGCAGGCAGTGACGAAACCCTTGCGCGCAACCTGTTGAACGATTTCCTCGCCAGTGCGCGCAAGGATCTGGTTGGCCTGTACGCGGCGCTGGCCGCCGGCGACCTGCGCGAGGCGATCCGCGAAGCGCACCGCATCAAGGGTGCCGCGGCGCTGGTCGGCGCGCGCGACGTGCACCTCGCCGCGACCAATACCGAACAGGCCGGCCGCGCGGGCGGGCTCGATTTTACGCGCGACAACGCGGACGCATTGGCGAAAGCGCTGGAGATCCTGGCGGTGTGGGTCGAAGGCTAGGGCAGCTCCAATTCATTCGTCATGCCCGATGACTGTGGGAGCGCGCCATGTGCGCGATAGTGGACTCCGGCTCTCGTGGAAACGCGCCGGCGCGTAGCGCCGTCTTTTGCTGTTGCGCGCGACGGTCGCGAGCGCGCTCGCTCCTGCAGCCATTTATTTGTCGCGGGCACGGCCCGCTCCCACCTTCTCACGGCATACACGGGCACTGTTGCCCCCAATCGCATCCTTGCGCAGCGATAATCCATGCGCATGCACCCGCACACCTTCCGAATGCCACGACGCGCAATGGCGATGGCGCTTTGCGCGCTGACCGTCGTCTGTAGCGTCGGCATCGCCGCACCTTCGGCAACGCCTGCGCCGCCGGCCAGCTCGCATTCCGCCCGCGAAACCGCGACGCGCGCGAAGCTCGCGGCCGTGCGTGCGGAAATCAGCAAGATCGCCGCGACCCAACATGCAACGGCCGCCAAACGCAGCGCCATCAACGCCAAGTTGGCCGCGCAGGCCACGCAACTCGACAAGGCGGCCACTGCCCTGCGTGCAACCGACGCCGCGATCACGGCCAAGACCGCCGCGCTCACCAACCTGCAACAGCAGCGCGCGCAACTGGAATCGAAACTATCCGGCCAGCGCGCGGCCTTGGCGGAACTGCTGCGTGCGGTGTACACGCTTGATCGCGGCTCCAATCTGTCGCTGCTGTTGGGCGACGACGACATCGCGAAGATCGATCGTGCCCTCGCCTATTCGCGTTACTTCCAGCACAACCGGGTGCAACGCATCCGCACGTTGCTCGGCGACGTTGCACAACTGGACGGTCTGAAACCCTCGATCGAAGCAGCCAAGGCGGACCTGCAACGGCAACGCGACCGGCAAGCCGCACAGGCCGCCACCTTGGGCGCGGCGCGCGACGCGCAAAGCAAACTGCTCGCCGAGGCCGACGCGCAACTCACGCAGCAGAAAGACAAGCTGGCCGCACTGCAGCACGACGCGGACGCATTGACCGCTCTGTTGAAACGGCTGCAGAACGTATTCGCCGACATCCCCACGCAACTCGGCAAGACGCCACCATTTTCCAAGCTGCGCGGCAAACTGCCGCGGCCGGTAGCGGGCAAACCACGCGAGGGATCCGGCATGCTCGCGCATGGGTTGGTGATCGCTGCCAAGGCCGGCGCCGACGTACGTGCGGTCGCCTACGGCCGGGTTGCGTGGGCCGACTTCATGCGCGGTTACGGCATGCTGGTGATCATTGATCAGGGTGACGGCTGGATGAGCCTCTACGGCGGCAATGAAGCGGCGCTGGTAGAAGTAGGCGACTGGGTCCAGCCCGGGCAGGCCATCGCCACGGTAAGCGCCAATCCCGAGCAAGGTGGCGCCTGGTTCGGGTTGCGCCACGACGGCAAGCCGGTCGACCCGCAAGGCTGGTTCGCCGGCAGGCATTGACACTGTCTTACAATGGGCCGTTGGTTCCGTTTTCTTGCATGGTGTTCCACATGACTCGATTTCTGCATGGTTTCACCGGCTGCGCGCTGCTGGTGGTCGCCGGTGTTGCATTGGCGGCGCCACCGGGCAAACCGGCGCAACCCACCGCAGCGCCCGTTGCGGCTTCCAGCGTCGCGGCGCCCGCCGCGGCGTCCAGCAGTGGCGCTGCCAGCGACGTTCCGAATCTCGCGGAAATCCGCGCATTCACGCGCGCCTTCGAGATCATCAAGCAGGCCTATGTCAAGCCGGTCGGCAATCAACAATTGATGCAATCGGCCATCCGCGGGATGCTGGCGGGGCTGGATCCGCACAGCGCGTTCCTGGACAAAAGCTCACTGCAAAGCCTGACCGACGACACCTCGGGCGCCTACTCCGGGCTCGGCATCGAAGTGGCGAAGGTGAATCATCGCCTGGTAATCATCGCGCCGCTGGACGGTGGCCCCGCCAAGCGCGCCGGCATCCTGCCCGGCGACGTCATCGCGGCGATCAACGGCGTGCCGGTGCAACCCGACGCGATCGACGCCGCGGTCAAGCAACTGCGCGGGCCGATCGGTTCGAAGATCACGCTGTCGATCCTGCATCCCGATGCCAGCAAGCCTGTCACGATTGCGTTGGTGCGCCAGCGCATCCAGGTCAGCAGCGTCACCACGCGCATGCTGGAACCGGGTTTCGCCTACGTGCGCATCAGCGAATTCCAGGAAAACAGCGCCGACGAACTGACCCGCAAACTGGAAGCACTGCAGAAAGACCACGGCCCGTTGCACGGCGTGGTGCTCGACTTGCGCTCCAATCCCGGTGGTCTGCTGACGTCCGCAGTCGGCGTCGCCGACGACTTCCTGAACTCCGGCATCATCGTGACCACCCGCGGCCGGCTGTCGCAATCCGACCTGAAATTCAGCGCAACACCGGGCGATCTCTTGAATGGCGCACCGATGGTGGTGCTGGTCGACAACGGTACCGCCTCGGCGGCCGAAATCGTGACCGGCGCGCTGAAGGACAATCACCGCGCACTGGTCATGGGCCGGCGCACCTTCGGCAAGGGTTCGGTGCAGACCATCCTGCCGCTCGGCAACGGCGATGCATTGAAGCTGACCACCGCGCGCTACTTCACGCCGAACGGTACCTCGATCCAAGTGGCCGGCATCAGCCCCGACATCGTGCTCGGCAACGTCACCGTCGCGGCCAACCAAAACCCGTCGCTGGGTGACGACGAACACGAAAGCGACCTGCCCAACCACCTCGCCGGCACCCACACGGCGACCGCCGACGCCGACGCCGGACATCTGGCGGAACAGGATTACGCCCTGTCCGAGGCATTGCACGTGTTGAAAGGATTGGCGCTGGCAAGGCAAGTAGCAGTGCCGCAGCCGGCGACTGCGGCGAGCTCGTCCGCGCATTGAAACGCACGGCGGGCACTGCCCGCTGCCCGCCGCCCACCGTTCCCGGCGTCCGCTCTTGCAACGACGGGTCATCGGCGGGATGCGCCGCTCGCTGCGCAACTTTTCCCGCCCTGCACGGCTATCCAAGGCCGTAGATGGAATCGGCGCAGGGTGGAACCCGCGCAGCGGTTTCCACCATCGAAACCATTGCGCCCTCAAGGCGATCCATCCGAAGTAGTTGTCGCGAAAAGTCAGGCCAAGCAAGGCCGCTCTGGAACCACGTGACCGCTGCCACACGCATCGACACGATTGCACCAGCGAGGCAGCGATCAGGGACGATCGCAAAGAACATCCTGTATCGCTTCCAGCTCGTGCCCGCTGGTCTCGACACCGCCGCGCCACAGCATCGCGCCGGCCACCGCCATCGGCACCGCGATCACCAGCGCCGACCACAGGAAGCTGTTGAACAGCCCTGCCACGCCCAGCACCGCGCCGAGAATGCCGCCGGCCTTGGATCCCGCTGCGATCAGGCCTGAGCCGGTACCGCGCAGGTGCACCGGATAGATTTCGGAGGCATACGGAATCATGGTCGCGATCACGCCGCTGATCGCGATCAACAACGTCACCGTCGCGGCGACCGTCACCGCTTGCGCGCGAATGTCGCCGACCTCGATCGCGGCAAACGCCAGCAGCGCCAGTACCGTCAGCGCCGCGAACAGCACCAGCGACTTGAAGCTGCTCCAGCGTTGGTACAGCCACACCACCACGGGGATGCCGGGAATCGCCAGCAACGCCGACTTTGCCATCAGCATGCTGGCTGCGTGCGCATCCATGCCCAGCCTGTGCAGATTGGCCGGCAGCCACAGCACGAACCCGAAGTTGACCAGCCCCCACGCGAGCCCGCAAACCATCAGCGCCACGGTGATGCGCGCTTGGCGACCCCGCAGCATGTCGCGCAGTCCTGCGCGCGGATGATGGATTTCCATGATCGGCGCGTCTTCATCACTGCCATCCTCGACCAGCGTGCCCGCCGAACCGGCGAAGCGCGCCAACACTGCACGAGCCCGATCGTGCAAACCGGCATTGGCCAGAAACCGCGGCGATTCGGGAATGTAACGGTTGAGCAAAACGATCAGCGCGCCGGTCGGCAAGTTGAGCAGCCACAATGCGCGCCAACTGAATTCCGGCTCCAGCAGGGTCGCCGCGCCTGATGCGGCCAGATAACCCGCCGACGTGCCGACGCCGCCCAACGCCACCAGCAACCAGCCACGGTGCCGGGCCGGAATGGTTTCGGCCATCAGCGTGAACGCGATCGGCAGCATGCCGCCCGCCGCCGCACCCATCATGAAGCACATCACGATGTTCCAATGGAACGATGGCATCGTGCCGCAGATCGCGGTACCCATGAACAGGATCGCCGACAGCAGGATCGCCGCACGGCGTCCGAACACGTCGGCCAGTCGTCCCCAAGCCACCGAACCCACCGCGGTGCCTATCAATGCCGACAATGCGAGATAACCCGCGGTCGACATGCTGATGCCATATTCGCGCGCCATGCCCGGCATCACGAAAGCAATCGAGGCGGGTTTCATCACGTCGATCGTCAACGCGGCGGCCAGCACCGCCACCAGTTTCCAATGCTCGCGGTTCAGCGGAATGCCATCGGCAACATGCCAGTGCAAGTGTCCGCCACTACGCGTGGTCATCCGCACCTGTGCGAGACGCGGCATCAATCCGAACGCCGCCAGCAACACGCCGGAAGGGATCAGCAGCATGCCGATTTCCATCGGCAAATCCATCGGCATCCCGGCCAGATGAAAATGCATCGGCGCCGCCATCACGTACATCGGCAGGTGCAGGCACACGCCCGCGGCGACCGCCAGGCAACCAAGCCAGAACGCCCATGGATGATGAAACGCGACAACTCCCCGCTGAACCATTCGGGATCCCTGCAATGGAGCGCGCAGCTTAACAGGCGTTCGACAAATGAACGAAAGCTGTCGACGATTACGGGGATTCACGGCGCATTGTGCGACTCACGCCCAAGCTGATTAACAGCCATCAAGGAGGAACACGGCCATGCACAAACGCATGCTTTCCGCGGCACTCGCCGCTTCATTGCTGTGTGCGGGTGGAGTAGTTTGCGCACAGGGTGCGCCGATGCAATCCACCACTTCGACATCCGGCGCGTTGAGCGAAAGCACGATCAAAAGCCACATTGCCGACGCCGGCTACAAGGAAGTGAAGGGCCTGAAATTCGATGACGGGGTGTGGGAAGCCAAGGCCCGCGGCGGCAACGACAAGTGGATGCGCATCAAGGTCGGGCCGACCACCGGCAAGGTATACCAAGCCGATGCGCCATCGAAACTCAACGAGAACGAAATCAAGGCCAAGCTGACGGCACAGGGCTACCAGAACGTCCACGATGTCGAATTCGACGACGGTCTCTGGAAAGCCGATGCCAAGAGTCCGCGCGGCGAGAAAGTCGACCTGCTGGTCGACCCGGACAACGGCAGCGTGGTCGCATCAGAACCGGATTGATAATTTGCACGCGTAAAACAAACAAGCCGACGCGAACCGCGTCGGCTTGTCGTGCGTTGAGTCACTCGTGGAGTCAAGCCTTTTGTGGTGGCTGGCTCGGATGTGTCGACCCGTTCGTGGACTGGTTGTCTTTCTTCGACTTGTCGTGTGCGGGTTTCACCGATTGCAGCGGTTCCACGGACACGGTGCCCGAGCGGTTCTTCAGGAACACCGGATCGTAAGGATTATCGCTTTGCTGGAATTGCCGGTAAGCCACCGAGCCGTCGGTAATCAGGGCGCTTTTGAAAACGCCCCAGCCCGTAACGTGTGGTGGCGCCCCGACCGCACCAGTAGTCGGGTTACTGCCATGGGTGCCTGGCTCTTTGGGAGCATTCCCAACCATCAAGTATTCTGATGCGACAGCACCGAGGTGGGAACCCGTTGCGCTCGTCTTGACCCGGGCCCACCTTTGCTTTGCACGCCGCAATGCGACGGCGTCAGCATAGGTCGGCTTCAACTGGTTCCAGATTTCATCCGTGCGCGCGAACTCGGCTTTGCTCAATGCCGTGATCATCAGATCGCGCGCCTTGACGTAAAGCGGCGCGCCACGTTCCGCCGCCAACACCATCCATGCCGCACCCCGTGCACGATCGACCGGCACACCCTGACCTTTGAAGTACATGATCGCCAAGTTGTATTCAGCAGGCTTGTACGCCCACGACGACGCGACCTTGTACATGTCGATCGCGTGTCGATAATCGTGTTTGCGGAACGCGCGAACGCCGAGATCGAAGTAGTACACCCCCGGCCGCCCGTCAGTCTCCGGCGAAGTATATTGCCCATTCGATATTGAGTCGGTTGCAGTTGCTGCGCTGGAAGCATAATCAGGCGCCGTGATCGTCGTGGACGCATCATTGTTCTGTGCCAAGGCGGGCAATGCGATCGCCAACGCAACCGCACCTGCCAGCGCCGAAACGAGCAACGCATATTGTGTTTTCATCTTTGACCTCCCGGGTTTGTAGGGTTCTGCGTGGATTTGCCGGAGCTGGCTGGCTGCGCCGATGAGGCGGGGACGTCCGTCTTGACCTGCTGCAACGGTTCGACCTTCACGGTGCCGGTCGGGCATTTCAATGATTCCGGATCGTCGAGATCGTTGCCTTGCCCCGCTTGAGCATGGCCCAACGCGTCATTGATGGAAGCAACTGGCATCTCTTGCAGCGAACCATCGAATCCGAACCTGGCTTCATGGACGTTACCGCCAATTCCATCGGCCAAGTGGGAGCCGGTGTTGTCATGGGCACCCACCCACGCCAAATAGAACTTCGCCCGACGTAACGCCAAGCCGTCGTCGCCATAAGTCTTCCTGAGTTTGCTCCAAAGCTCGTTCATGCGCTCGAATTCGGAGTCGGTCAACGAGGAAACCATGAGATTGCGGGCACGCACGTATAGCAAGTTGCCACGTTCAGCGGCCAACACCATCCAGGCCGCCCCAAGCGGCCGATCGACCGGCACACCCTCACCCCTGAAGTACACCAGGCCAAGGTCGTATTCAGCGGATTTGTCCGCCCACGACGCCGCGACCTTGTACATGTAGATTGCGTGGTGGTAGTCCTTGTTGCGGAATGCCTCCGCCCCGTCCAGGAAGAATTTCATGCCTGGCCTGCCATCCAGAGACGCGACCTTGATACGGCCGTAGCTGCAAACCGACGTACTGACCGACAAGGCAGACCCATCCGGCATGCTGGCCCGCGCCGATCTTGCAGGCGCCACGGCCAATGCCATGGTCAGCGCCATGGCTCCGAAAAATGCCGAAGAGCGGGGCTCAATCACGCGTTTCATTCCTTGTGCTGTGTGAGCATGGGTGGTTATACGCCCGCCCCCACGCTGCTGCCAGTGCCGACCCCGCCACCTCGAATCGGCATTCGCTGACAAGCCTGCGCGGGAATCGCCGATGGTGCAGGACCTGTGCGCAATCCAGCATGACGCGATACCAGAGGAAGCGCGTCATGGAAATTGGAACTGGATACCAGCAACACGGACTCTGCATGGCTGGCACGCTGACATGTGCATTGTTTCTGGTACTGCTTGCATGCGTCGCCACCGACGCACATGCGGCATCCATCTACAAGTGCGTCGGCGCGAACGGCGGCATCACATTCCGCGACACAGCCTGCACTGCACACGCACGGCAAACAAAACTGGATGTCGCGGGCCAACCGTTGATCGACCCGAGTGCACCACCGCAAACAGCACCGACACGCTCGCAACGTCATTCCACTGCACATTCACATCGCACGCGTGCCAAACATCACCCGCACTCCCGCCAACACAAGTCACCGATGTCCTGGGAATGCCGCGCCGCCGATGGCGAAGTGTTCTATCGGCACAAACGCTGTCCGTCATCGGTACGGGGCGACGGCGTGGTGCGCAGCGCCTATGCGGAAACCTTCATCGGCAGGCATTCACGCCGACACCACACGGCCTGGGACCGGGTGCCGGTACACGGCAAGAAAATTCCACGCGAGGAAGCCTGCCATCGCATTCACACCGCAGGCGCAGCCGGGCGTGACGGGCACCTGCGCGACGCGAAAGTGTCGACTTACGATCACTTGATGGGGCGCGATCCCTGCACCGATGGCGGATGACTGCCGACGAATCCAGCGTGATCGCGCACGTTTGATTGGGTGGTGCACTTCACGTCCATGGCAGCGCACAGAAGTGCACTGGACGAACCACCACGTGTTCAATATTTCTCAATGCCTGATTGAGAATTCATCGCTTCCGCGCGCGCGAGTTGTCCAATAACTTGGCTGCTCGAAGGTATTCCAGACAATTCTGATCGAGGTGCCCCATGTTGAAAGAATTGGCAAGACTATCCAGCCGGATGCTGCACCGTCAGCCCGGCGGTGCCAAGAAATCGCCGCGTCGCGCTTGCTCAGACAATCCGCGCGTGCGGGATGCCAAAGCCGGCAAGCGCGACTGGCGGCCACGCGTGTATTGGTGACAGAATCGGGATTCGTGGTTGAGGTCTTGCATGACAGAGGTGGTACTTCGAGACGCCAACGAACGCGATTTCGGCGCCATCGTCGTCCTCAACGACGCGGAGATCAGGCATACCAGCCCGATGAGCGAGGACCGCCTGCGGCAGCTCGACGCCATCGCCAGCTACCACAAGGTGGCAACGGTCGATGGAGAAGTCGCGGCGTTTCTCCTCGCCATGGAAAACGGCTGCGGCTATGTCAACGAGAATTTCGAATGGTTTGCCATTCGTTTCGCGCGGTTCCTGTACATGGACCGGATTGTCGTCGACAGCGCCTACCGGAAGTCGGGGCTCGCAACGCGGCTGTACGCCGACCTGTTCGGTTACGCCAGGTCGGGTGGCATTACGGCCGTGACGTGCGAGTACAACATCGTGCCGCCCAACGAGCCTTCGCGTGCATTCCATGACAAATTCGGGTTTCGGGAGGTTGGCACCCAGTGGCTGGGTAGCGGATCAAAGCAGGTCTCGCTTCAAATGGCCGAGCCTTGATGATCCGTGCGGGCCACTTCGCAAAGGGCGGCGCGTCTTTTCATTTGAGCAGCGGCTCACAAACACCGGGCCGGCGCACGCAATGACTTCGACCGCGGCCAACGGCCTGTCCAGCGGGCCGCCTCGCGGAGCGACCCCGACGGCGCCGCACCTGGACATTGGAGCGCAAACCATGAATTCCTCAGCCGATGCCTACATGCATGAACCGGTGAAGTATCCCGCATTGCATGTCGCCAACCTCAAGGATGAGGGCAGCAAGGTTACGGATACATACCGGAACATGGTCGTCAACCGGGTAAACGGGAGTTGCCTTCGGCTCGCGGTTTTCGAAGGTGAATATCGCTGGCATCGCCACCCGTCATCGGACGAGCTGTTCATCGTCATGGAAGGATGCCTTGCCATCGATCTGGAAGATGGTCGCGAACTGACACTCCTGCCATGGGATAGCGTGACGATTCCGGCAGGGACAACCCACCGCACGCGTGCCATCGGGCGGACGATGAACCTGTGTTTCGAAGAAGCGGGCGCGGAGACCGTTTTCGTCGGACAAGACATGTGACGCGCACCAGTCTCAACAACGTTGATCGCTTGGGAACCTCTGATTAATCCTTGTCTTCGTCACCCCGGCGCAAGCCGGGGTCCATTTTGATCTTGATTTCATTGGAAGAAAATCAAGATGGATTGCAGGCCGCTCCTGCGGCCTGCCCTTCGGGCCATCGGCTTCGCCGATGTTCGCTCCGGCATCCTGCCTTCGCAGTCCGGCTTTCGCCGGAATGACGAGTAAAATCAGGGTTTCGCTTGCGCATCGATTTTTTGAGATATGGATGCGGCACGAGGAATCAAGCAAGATGAAGATCCGTCCCAGCAAACACTCGGATATCCGGACCTTCCGAAATTTTTGGGATTCGGCCCTTGCGTACCAGCAGGCGAGGCAGTTTCCACTCTGGCCACCCTTCCCGGAAAGACAGATAGAAGGCGAAATACAAGCCGGCCTGCATTTTTCGTCCGACTTCCCGGATAGTGTTTTGGCGGGCTACTTTTCGGTGGCCCTTTCCGACGAACTGATTTGGTCGAAGGAAGAGCAAGAGGACGCAATTTATATCCATCGCATGTGCGTCAATCCCTTGCGCAAGGGAAGCAACCTGGCGCGATCGGTCCTGCCATGGTCCCATGGATACGCCTCAAGTCTGGGCAGGAAATTCGTCCGGATGGACACCTGGGCCGACAACCAACGATTGGTGAGCTATTACGTTGCTTGCGGCTTTCACTACATTGGTGATCGACAGCTTGGAGAGGTTCCCGGACTTCCGCCTCACTACAGCAACACCAAGCTGTCACTGTTTCAGAACACCGTCGACCGCTGCCGGTGTTCAGCCGGGCGGGACGTGACGTCCTGAAGACTTGATGGGTCCCGTCCCGAATTTCGAGCCCGCCGAGCAAGCGCACCCGGTCCTGGCGTTATCCCAAACCCACGACAGTACAAAACCGGCCAGGCAACCTCACTCGGGATCAGGTCATCCCACCTTGCCGGGCCGCCGGGTTGATCCGCGCACCTTCGCGCGCATTCGCACGGCGACGAGTCCGGTGGGTGGCGCGGCACGGAACTTCGCGGCTTCGCCCAGCAGCCATTCGCGGAACGCCATGAAGCCGGCGTGCTTGCGCGAACGTTCCGGGTACACGAGGTAATGCCAGCGCCTGGCCTTCATCAACTCCGGGAACAGTGCGACCAGTTGCCCGGTCTCGATCAACGGGCGCACCATTGTCGTGCGTCCCAGCGCCACGCCGATGCCTTCGACCGCCGCGCGCTGGCGCGATTCGGAATCGCCGAACGAGGCGGCGTAGCGCCTCGGCGGTTTGCCGCCATACAAGCCAAACCATTCCTGCCACGGATCTTCGGGACACAGCAAAGGCAACTCGCCGAGTGCCTCCAGCCGCGGCCGTTTGAGTCGCGCCAGCAAGGCGGGGCTGGCCACCGGCGTCAGCCATTCCTCGAGCAGCGATTCCACGACCATGCCGGGCCATTCGCCGACCCCGTACCGCAGCGCGGCGTCGTAGCGGCCGTCGGCAAAATCCACCAATTCGATCGACGAGTCGAGGTTCAACTCGACCTCCGGATGCTGCGCGACGAAACGCGGCAACCGCGGCAGCAGCCAGCTCGAAGCCATCGACGGCATCGCCGACAGCGACAACTTGTTGTCGTCGCGCGCGCACAAGGGCTTCATGGCGTCTTCGATTGCCTCCAGGTGCGGCGCGACGTTGTCGAGCAGCCGCTGGCCGACGGCGGTGAGTTTCAATCCACGTGGTCCACGCACGAACAACCTGCAATCGAAGCGCGTTTCCAGCAGACGTATCTGATGACTCAACGCACTCACGGTCAGGTGCAGGCGTTCCGCCGCGCGCGTCAGGTTTTGCATGCGTGCAGCCACGACGAAGGTTTGCAGCGAATTCAGCGGTGCGCGCGCCATGTTCGATATTCCTCAACTCAAGATTGAAAAATCATCGCTTCCGCGGAGGGCGGATCCGGCCCATTCTTGCGCCTCACACGTTACATGCGCAACCAGACCGGAGGTGTCCCATGTTGAGAGAATTGGCAAAGCTGTCGGGCGGCATGCTGTTCCTCGGCGGCCACTTGACCCATGCAGGGACCTTGCAGCGGCTGGCCCGTGATGAAGTCCCGCCACCGGCGCGGCTTCCGCATCAAGCGCAACACCGGCGCGGTGATTCATCGCGCAGCCGGGACTGGCGCACCGGGTTCGAGTTGATGATGCTGGCTGCGATCTGGGGTGGTTCGTTCCTGTTCCTGAGGATCGCTGCCCCGGTGTTCGGGCCGGTGCCATTGGTCGATGTGCGACTGGCACTCGGGGCGCTGGTGCTGGCACCGTTCCTGTGGCGCGCACGGGCGCGCTTTCCACTGTCACGCTGGCCGCAGCTCGCGGCGATCGGGCTGGTCAACACGCTGATCCCGTTCCTGCTGTTCGCATGGTGCGCGGAACGTGCACCGGCCGGGGTCAGTGCGATCGTCAACAGCATGGCCGTGCCGTTCGCGGCGCTGGCGGCATTCGCATTGTTCGGCGAACGCATTGGCGGACGCAAATTGACTGGCCTGCTGGCCGGATTGGTCGGCGTCGCCGTGCTGGCAAGCGGTGATCTCGCGGGCGCCAGCCTCGGCCCCGCGGTTGCTGCGGGCGCGCTGGCGGCGCTGTTTTACGGTGTATCCGCCAACCTGGTGAAGCGCTACCTTGCCGACCTGCCACCGATCGCGGTCGCGGCGGCCACCCTCGCCTGCGGTGCAGTTTTGCTGGCGCCGTTCGCGGTCTGGACGTGGCCATCGACGCCGGTTTCCGTGGAAGCGTGGTCGTGCCTCGTGGCAATCGGCGTGGCATGCACGGGTTTCGCCTACGCGGTCTACTTCCGGCTGATCCAGCGAATCGGCGCACCGCGCGCCACCACCGTGACCTACCTGGTGCCGATGTTCGGCGTGCTGTGGGCATGGCTGGCGCTGGGCGAACCGTTGACAATCGGCATGGCCGTCGGCGGCGCATTGATTCTGGGCGGCATGTTGTACGGGCAAAGCCGGCCGAGCACCAGGCAGCATCCGGGGATGCTGAAGAGGCATTGCGCAAACTGCAGCCGTTGACGACAGCCGGCGGGCGAGCGGGTTACACTCGACACATGAACACACCCGCCCGTTCGTACCGCACCCTTCGCGCCGGACTGTTCGGCATCATCGCGACCGTGGCGCTCGGCGCCTGCTCGCAGCAGGGACCGACACCTTCCGCGGCGCCCTCGGCTTCCGCGCAGGCCTCCGCCAACGAAGCCGCGGCGCAGAAAGAACTCAAGCTTTACCGGCAGATGCTGTCCGAGCACAGCGACCAGTTGGCCGCGCCGGTGGGCGAGGAAATCGTCCAGAAATATCCTGGCACCTCCGCGGCGGCAGAGGTGCAGAAGACCCTGCCGAACATCAAGGCACGCGCACAGGCCAAAGCCGAGCACGATCGCCTGGCCAACCTGTGGTATTACCAGACCGCGGACGTGGAAGGCCTGCAACACACCGCCAGCATCTACTCCGCGCCCGCCAGCGCGCACAGCACGCGCCTGGTGCTGCGCCGGCACGTGAAATGGGGCCAGAGCGTTTACCTGTTCGCACCCGACGGCAGCAAAGGCTTCGTATGCAAGGGCCAGTGCACCGTCGTGATGCACTTCGATGGCAAACGCGAGACATGGAAAGCGCATCTGCCGGAAACCGGCGAACCCGCGATGTTCATCAACCACGACAAGCGTTTCATCACCGCCATGCAGAAGGCCAAGGCCATCACGATGGACGTCACGACCAAAGACCACGGCAAGGAAACGCTGAAGTTCGAGGTCGGCGGTTTCGACCCGGCGAAATTCAAGCCGCTGCCGAAGCACTGACGCGGCGATCGGATCCGGGGGCAATGCCTGCCCTACCGAAACGTCACCGACGAATCGAGCCTAGCCGATGGCTTACGAGCCGCAGTGGTCGGCATCTAGGCCGACGACAGGTTTGTTGGTCTCGCCGGCAACCTTGTTCTCAACATCCCACCATGGCGGCGCAGGCGCGATGAACGGCTCGCGCGGATATGCGCGGAACGCGATGACGACATACAAATGAGCCATCGCGGCTCTTGACGCGGCATGCTTCGTGGCCGTTGCCGCCGAGGTCGCAGTCGCACCGCATCGAAACACTTGCCGCCACGCACGCCAGGTGGGACTATCAGGCGTGCGACGGCTTGGGGAAAGGCAGCCGAGTTAGGCGCGGGGCATTAGACGACGCGAGCAGCGCAAGCCGATGATTCACGCAGGCAGCCACCAACGAAGCGCGCTCCAGCAAGCGGATTACGCTGCCGGATTACGCTTCATCTTGAAACCGATTTTTAGTTAGGTGGCATGAAATCGTCCGATCCAACTATCCGTCGAGTACTACTTAAGCCGCTGGTGCGAAGGCGTACGAGCCCGGCTAAGCAAGCCAAACTCGACAGAGCTTTTCAAGTCCTTGAGGAGCGTGCGATAGCAAGCGAAATGCTTCCCGAATACATGTCTGCACAGAAGCAGGCCTGTGCTAGTGATCCGAAAAACCATTGGAAGAACCCAGAAATCGCAAAGCTTCGAATTGAATTCGCTGCTGCCATGTACCTTGCGCGCAAGCTTTCCTTCCAAGAATATACTTTCATGGTCGCGCATGTGGCCGAAGGTGTTCACGATGCCCGCTTGCAAGATGGAGCATACCCTGAACTTACTGCTCTCTCGGAGTCCATGCGCAAAATCGAGCGTGCGCACGGACTAAGCTCAGACCAATATTGGCCCACCAGTGATGCACCACCTGACTTCCTCGCAGTTAATGCTCAATGGGATAACACTGAAACAGATCGGTTTAGCCGCACACTCAAAGAATTGGAAGGTCAGTCAGTAACTGACCTCTTCCATAAGGACCGAGATGAGTACGACAGGCTCCGCGAGCGCGGGCGAAGGTCGTTCTTCCACAAGAGCGAGTTTAAGCACGCGCTCATCGACACCATCAAGCGATATGAGCGTGAGGCCATGGCCTCAGCCGAAGCAGGTGCATTCACTGCTGCCATAACCCTTCTTGGTGCCGCAGGAGAGGGACTCTTACTTCTGCGATGTCTTCGCTCGCGCAAAAAAGCATCTGAAGTCGCCGCAGCCCTTCCTTCCAAAAGACGGCCCCACAAGATAGACGAGCCGGCTACATGGTCGTTTGATAACCTCATACGCGTCTGTCTCGCTGCAGGCTGGCTACCGGCCATCAAGACAACTACCTTGGCAGTAAGGCCCGACGGCCTTGCAGACTTGCTTCGCCATTTGCGCAACTGCATTCATCCGGGCAAGGTCTGCACTGTTCGTCCATGGATAGAGGCGGAAGAACGTGACTTTGAAGATACCGAGATTATCTACACAACCTTATTCTCAACGGTATTCAATGGCGCATTACTCAAACAATACTCCGATTCAAGTCGCGCGGTCTGAGGCAAACATGCCGCCGAACAGTTCATTGCAGCCGACCGCCATCCCGCTACGCGGGCTGTCAGCGGCTGAATTCAAGTGTTAGATTTCTCCAAGCATCGCCGCCGTTCGTGCAACGAACAAGGGGACAAGAGTTGAGTCCGTGGATGTTAGCCGTTGGTTACGTTGTGCCGATCGTGTTGTTGGTCATCATTGGCACTCGCTTCAGTAACCGCAAGGATCGCTAGCATGTATATGGGCCACTTGGGAATAGCGCTTGGTACAAGGCGATTATCCTCACGTCTTCCGCTGTGGTTGTTATTGGTCGCATCCACCACACCTGATCTCGTGAACGCCGCCGGCGGCTTCACACCTTGGAGTGGCTGGGTCATCCACCATTCGCACACGCTGGCGGGTATCGGTATTCTCGCTATTGCTATGGGCGTCATCGGCGGGTTTCTCTCGCGGAGCCTGATTGGTGCACTGCTCGCAGCAGGTCTTGTCCTATCCCACATGGTCGCAGACTGGATAGTAACGTCAGTGGCCCTATGGCCAAATGGGCCAGCTATTGGCTTTCGCCTTTACTATCACCATCCCATTCTTGATTTCATCATCGAGCTTTTCGCCATACTGGTCGGTCTATTTCTCTATCGTCAATCGTACCAACTGCGGTGGTGTCAAAAGGTATGGCCGTCCGTGGCAATCTTGGTTGTACTGGTAGGCTTTCAAGCAATTTGGGACGGTATGCTCATCATGCCGTAGATCAGAAGCGCAGCATGAAATCTGAAGTGCACAGTTGACCAGCTTTCATCGATGCGCTCCTTGTGGGTCTTGAACCCCAGTCTTTCGTCGGCTGCTGATTCAATAAGTCGGCAATCCGGCTGCTGCCCTGCCCGGCGGCCCTATCAGGCGCCGCCGGGACTTGCATTACCTCAACGCCCAAGCGCTGCATTGGCGCTCTTCACGTCGGCATCGAGCTCGGTGGCGGCCTTGTTGGCTTGGCTGACGAACCTGTGCTCGACCTCCACCATGGCGGGCGTCGGCGTGACGAACTGTTCGCCCAATGCACTCGATATGTACGACAACCAGGCGCGCAGCCGTGGCGGGTAGACCAGCGCGCCTTCGCTCGACTGGATCTTCAGATTCACGAAGCGGTCGATGTCGCGATCGAGCGCCGACAGAGCCTGCTGCGACTGACCGCCGGAACCTTTCTTGCCGTCGATCGCCTTCTGCAACGCGCTGCGGGCATCGATCGCCGAGTTGAGGCTGGTGTTCAACCGGTTCATCGTGTCGTGGACTTCCATCAGCAGATCGAAGCGCTGTTTCAGGCCCGCTGGCGTCGTATCCAGTCGTGGGTCCAGCTTCACGGTGAACGGCCGCTTTTGCGTTTTGCCGTCATAGCTCAGCACCGCGTAATACGTGCCCGGTAGAATCTCCGGCCCGACCGGCTTGCTTGCCGCAAAGCCGGAGTGGAAGACGCCTTTCACATCCACCGCGTCGGGATAACGCATGTCCCACAGGAAACGGTTCATGCCGGCGTGGAGTTTCTTGGGCTTCTTCTTCGCCTTCTCGCCGGACGCCGATTTGGTTTTCTTGGGTTTCAACGGCAGCGTATAGCTTCTGATGAGCTTGCCGTTGGCATCCGTGAAGCTCAGCTTCACCGGGGTCTTGCCGTCGTAGTTGGCAGGCAGGTGGTAGAACACTGTCGCGCCGGGCGCGAGGTTCTTGCCCGCATTGCCGGTGCGGGTGCTGGAACCGAACCCGCCAGTCCTGCGCTTGACCAGCCACGCCTGTTGCGGCTTGAACAGATACGACGCATTGCCGGACACCTTCGCCGACGCAAGCTGCTCGAGGAACTGCACGTTGTCGAGCACCCAATAGCCACGCCCGAAGGTGGAGATTACCGCGGCGTGCTGCTCGGGCTGGAAGCCGATATCGGTCACCTCCACCACCGGCAGGTTCAGCGTCAGCGGTTGCCAATGGCTGCCGCCGTCCAGACTCATGTATACGGTCGAGCGCGTGGCCACCAGCAACAGGTTGGCCTGGTCCGGATCCTGGCGCACGCTGAGGGTGTATTGATCCGTGGGCAGTCCTTTCGAGATATCGGTCCAGTGCTTGCCGAAGTCCGTAGTCTTGTACACGTACGGATGAAAGTCGTCCCACATGTAGCGGCTCGCCGAGACGAACGCGGTGCCGCGATTGATATGCGACGGTTCGACCGCGGTGATCGTGGACCACTTCGGCAACTGCGGCGGGCGCACCCCGCTCCAGTGGGCGCCGCCGTCGACGGTGACATGCACCAGGCCGTCGTCGGAACCCACCCAGATCACCTTCTTGTCGAGCGGCGAAACGCCGACCGCGGAGATCGTGTCGTACATTTCCTCGCTGGTCACGTCGGCACTGATCGGGCCGCCCGGTCGCTGCTGCTTGCTCTTGTCGTTGCGCGTGAGGTCGGGGCTGATCGGCTTCCAGTGGATGCCTTCGTCCATGGTCTGCAGCAACACGTTCGAACCAAGCAGGTACTGCTTGGGATCTTTCGACGAGAAGAATCCCATCGGGTAGTGGATCCAGCCGTAGCGGTAACGCACCGCCTCGCCTTTCAATCCGAATTTCCATTCCGGCCACGGGCTGACGTTGGTGGTGATGCCCTGGCGCCGGTTCTGTTTCCAGATCTTGCCGTAATAGCTGGCTCCGTAGCTGACCCACGGTTTCTTCGGCGTCGGTACGACCCAACTTTCCTCGCCACCGATGATCCGATGCCACACACCGGGGATGCCGCCGAAGGCGACCGCGCTCGCTGATTCGATCGAGCCGCGGTCCTGCTGTGCGCCATAGATGTGGAACGGAAACTGGTCGTCCAGGTTCACATGGTAGAACTGGCCGGTCGGCTGATTGGTTTCCGGGCTCCAACTTTCGCCGGCATTGAACGACACGGTGGCGCCACCGTCATTGCCCTCGATGAGAATCTGCGGGTTCGACGGGTTGATCCACAGCGCATGGTTGTCGCCGTGCGGCGGGTGCAGCTTCTTGAGGGTCTTGCCGCCGTCGTGCGAAACGAACAGCCCGACGTTCGGCATGTAGATGGTGTTGGCGTCCTTCGGATCCGGATACACCCGCATGTAATAGAACGCGCGCTGGGTGATCTCCATGTCGTCGTTGACCAGCTTCCACGTCTTGCCGGCGTCGTTGGAACGGAACAGCCCACCGGGTTTGCCCTTGTAATTGGCCTGGATCAGGGCGTAGACGACGTCAGGATTGCTTGGTGCAACCGCGATGCCGACCTTGCCCAGAATTCCGGTGGGCAGGCCCTTGTTGTGGCTGATGTTGATCCAGTGCGCACCGCCGTCCGTGGTCTTGTAGATGCCGCTGCCAGGGCCGCCGCTCGAATACGTCCAGGCGCGCCGGTAGGTTTCCCACATCGTCGCGTACAACACTTGCGGATTCGACGGATCCATTGCGAGCGTGATCGCGCCAGTCTTGCCGTTGACGAACAACACTTTCTTCCAGTGCTTGCCGCCGTCGACGCTCTTGTACACGCCACGCTCGGGATTCGGCGCCCACACATGGCCGAGTGCCGCCGCGTAGACGACGTCGGGGTTGTGCGGATCGACGATGATCCAACTGATGATGTGGGTCTTTGCAAGTCCGATGTGGCTCCAGGTCTTGCCGCCATCGGTGGACTTGTACATTCCGTTGCCGGTCAGGAAGGTGTTGCGGATGGCGGGATCGCCGGTGCCGACGTAGATGACCTTGTGGTTGGAGGGCGCCACCGCGATCGCGCCGATGTTGCCGGTGGTGAAGTGCTTGTCCGAGATCGACTTCCAGTGCAGGCCGTAGTCCTTGGTTTCCCAGACTCCGCCGCCCGCGTAGGCGGCGTAAAAGTGGTATGGCTGGTCCGGCACCCCGGCGAGGCTGGTCACGCGCCCGCCGAGATAGGGTCCGACACTTCGCCACTGCAGGGCGCTGGTGGGCTTGCTCGAAGGCACCGTTGCAGCGCACGCCGCCGATGCCGCCAGCAGCAACGCTGCGATAGCCAGGTAACTCAATGCATGGCGTAGCTTGTTCATGACGCAGTGTCTCCCTCGAAGACGGATCGATACGGACGCAAGCCCACGACATCCGCTGTCGCCGTTGCGTCAACATTTGTCCCGCGTTCCTGCTTCCGCCGCGCGTGCGGCTCTGCATCGGGATGGCCTTGCGGCAGCATCCCGATGCATCGTTCGACGGGTTCAGAACTTCACGTTGGCCGAGATGTAATACAACCGTCCCGGAAGGTCGTAGGTGGTCGCGTCGTAGCCATTGAGCCGGCACGTCACGCACGGCGACGCATCGCGACCGAAGATGTTGTTGACACCCAGCGTCAGTGCCGTCGGCAGCGTGATCGGCAGGGTCCAGGTGACGCGCGCGTCGTTGTAGACGATGGTGCCAATGTGATGGGTGCCTGCCGGGAACCGTGGCGACGGTGCGCCTTCGCATATCGGAAAGCCCGCGGCACGGCCGCAGCCCTCGGTCAGGCCCGAGATGTAGCGCATCGTCCACGCTGCGCGCCAATTCTGGCGCTGCCAGTTGATCCTGAACCGGCCGCTCAGGCGCGGAATCGCGCTGGTATCGACTTCAATGCCGGGAGCCTTGGGCGAGACCGTGCCGGAGCCGACTTCCATGGTCCGGAATTCCTTGACGTAGGTGCCCTGCACGCTGGCGCCGAAGCGGCCGATGCCGGTCTCGACCCCTTGCCAGTTCACGCCGAAGTCGAAGCCCGACGTGTCGGTGCGCCCGATGTTCTGCAACGTGTTCTGGATCAGGACAAGGAAGCCCGCGGCATTGCGCTTCTGCTGGCCGCAGGCCGACGGATCCAGCGTCAATGCGCAACGGTTGAGCAGGCTCTGCGGGTCCGCCACCTCGATGACATTCCTGATGGTGGTCTTGTAGTACGTCAGGGTGAAATCGAGCCGCTGCGACCAACTGGTGTTCGCCGCCCACGCCGGGCTGTACACCCCACCCAGCGTGATACCGCGCGAGCGCTCCGGTTGCAGGTGGATGTTGCCGCCGGACGACGTCGATATCTGGATGTTGGCTTGCTGGAACGTCGACGGATCGGGTACGCCGAGCGTCTTGCAGTTCGCCGCAACCTGCGGGCTCATCAGCGCGCTGTTGTAGTTGCACGGATCCACGATCGTCAGGTTCGGGTGCAGGACCGGGGAATACAACTCGCCGATGGATGGCGCCCGAAAGCCCTGGCCCCAAGTTCCGCGCAAGGTCAAGTCGTCGTAAACCTGCCAGTAGAAACCGGCCTTGCTGTTGGCGGTGCCGCCGAAGATCGAGTTGCGGGTGTAACGCGATGCGACGTCCAGGTTCAGGCTCTTGAAGCCCGGCTTGTTCGCCAGCAGCGGAATGTTCAACTCGACATAGGCCTCGTCGGTCTTGTAGCCGCCGGAAGTCGGCAGTGTGCCGTTCGCGACGGCATTCGCATCGGGCATGAAGTTGCCATCCATGTTGCGGTGCGCGTAGCCGGCCGCGAAGTCCAGCGAACCGGCGGGCAGTCGCAACAGATTGCCAGAAATGTTCGC
The DNA here is from genome assembly GCA_050738155.1 of Rhodanobacteraceae bacterium. Taxonomy (GTDB): domain Bacteria; phylum Pseudomonadota; class Gammaproteobacteria; order Xanthomonadales; family Rhodanobacteraceae; genus 66-474. The sequence continues at coordinate 15,753 of JBOHYW010000011.1, read as the reverse complement.
GCTCGCCAGCCCCATGCCCTGATGACTCGACTGGAACGGCACATAGCGGATGTAGTCGAGCATGTCCTGGGTGATCGTGCCGGCGCCGCCAAAAATGTTCAGGGGAACGCAGTTTGCATCGGCCGTGCAGTCGGCCAGCGGACCCAGTGCCTTCTGCACGTTGGTCGCGGAGAACGTGCCCTGGATGCGCTGGGTGGCGTCGTTGGTCGCCCGCACGAAATTGACGTCCCAGTTGAATTCGTGATCGCCGACATCGAAGAACCCGGTGAAGCCGCCGGCGAAGTAGCGGGTATCGACCTTCTGGGTGGGAATGCGCGGACCGAATTCAACCAACCGGCGTGCGGCACCCGTGTTCGGATTGCTGGCATCCAGCGTGAATCCGAACGGGTTGTATGGGTTGGTGACGTCGACGTTGGTGTGAAAACACACGCTGGTCGGGCCACACTGCACCGGGCCGATCCCGAGGTCAACCGGCGCGGCGGTGCTGCTCGAATCGCGCTGGGAGTACGTGCCGCGCAGGTACATCTTGACGTTGTCGGTGACCTTGTAGGTGACGTTGGCGAAGAAACCGGTACGTTTGGAAGGGGTCAACAGCAACTCGCCCACCGGGTAGAAATAACGATCGGCGCCAGTGAACTGGTGGTAGCCGGACGGGAACGTCTGCTTGCCATCGGCTGCGACACCGTTGGGGGCGAGGTGGCAAATACCGTTGGGACACAAGCCTCCGTAGGTATTGCCGTTGGGTGCCTGGAACCGCACGATGCCATTGGCCGTGTATGCGGAGCAATTGGCGAGGCCGGTACCGGGGACGCACTGATCGGAAACACCCCACGCGGTGGAGCTGATGGCGGTCTGCTTGAGGTGACTCAAGTCGAGGAAGAATTGATAGCGGTCACCCTTGCCGCCGAATGACAGGTCGGTCCTGTGCACATTGCCGGCACCGACAGAATGGTCGCCGTAGTAAACGTGCGCCGCCGCGCCGTCCTGCGATTTCTTGGTGATGATGTTGATGACGCCACCGATGGCGTCCGACCCGTACAACGGCGACGCGCCGTTGGCGAGAATCTCGATGCGGTCGATCGCGCCGGTCGGAATGGTGTTGAGGTCGACCGATGCCGAGACGCCGGATGCGGAAGAACCGTTCACCCAGCGCAGGCCGTCGACCAGGATCAGCGTGCGTTTGGAACCCAGACTGCGCAGCGAAATGGTGGCTGCGCCCTGGCCCACGCCCGAGCCGTCCGGGGCACCGCCGAAATTGTTGGCGGAATTCATGTGGGTGCTGATCGCCGAACCGCTGATCGCGAGTTGCTGGAGTATGTCGCCGATCGACGCCAGTCCGCTGTCCTGGATGTCCTCGGAAGTGATGGTGATGACCGGCGTCTGGTTGACCATCGCCGCTTTCTTGATGCGTGAACCCAGGACCTGCACGGTCTGCAGCGTCTTGGATTTTCCGGCCTGCCCGTTGGCAGCCCCTGCATTCGTGGTTTGAGAAAAAGACGGCACGGCGACAAACGTCATCAACGCCGCGATGGCTGCCACAAAGCGCACTCTTGACATCACAGGAAGCCTCCCCGGCTTTTTCCCCCCTGCGGCTCGACCGTAACACGGTCGAAACACGCGATTGCACATGACCAATGACACACGTGACCAAAGGCACGCATGACCAATGGCACACGAATCCAGCGCTACCCAAGGCAGTCACGCGTGGCTGACACCGTTGTCGACGTGAGTGCTTTCCAGGCGCGTGAACAACAGCGTCGTCGAAATGCGTGGCGATCAATCCGAAGATGACATCGTTGTCGATAGCGGCCGGCTTTTGTGAAAGCACGCCAGATTCGTCAGTTCGGACGAATGCCTTATTCTTCCAGTCACATAACCATCGCGACGTTTCCCGGATGTTGGGAATTGTGCTCCAGCTCACCTTTTCAGCGCACCGCAGGATGTCCCCAGCGCGTGCTACTCGATCGTCACCGGCGCGCGATTGTCGTCCGCCACCCGATCCACAAGCTCGTTGAAAGGGTCGATGCCAGCTTGGTACGGCTTGCCGTCCACGATCACCGTGATGGTGCTGTCGCCGTCCTTGACCGGATATTTTTCGAGAAACAGTGGCTTCTCGTCCTGTTCCTCGCCGTCCCCGGCTTTCGCGAACACGCCGATCTCGATGGGAATACCGATCGTCTTCGCACGCGTCTGCTTGCCCTTACCATCGGCGTAGTACTTGGCCGCGTGCACATGCAGCGTGACTTCGTATTTACCATCCGGCAATTTCTTCGCGCTGGCCGAGACCATGCGGTCGTCGAACAGGGTGATCTTGTCGAAGAAGTCGGTGATCAGGTTCTGGTACTGCGGCCCGGCTTCCGTGCGCAGATCCGCGATCAGATCTTTCGTCGTCGTGTACGGCGGTTGCTGGAACTTCACCTGGTCGAGCCACTCGCGCACTGCGGTGTTGACCTTGTCCTCGCCGATGTAATCCTGCAGCGCGTACATGATCACTGAGGCCTTGCGGTAATGGATGTATGGCTGGTTCTGCACCAGTGCCAGCGGCTGCTCCGGAATCTTGGCGTCAGCGCGGCCCGACAGGTAGCGGTCGAGTTCGTACTTCAGGAACTTGCGCATTTTGGTCGGCCCGTACAGATGCTTCATCACCATCAGCGCCGAGTACTGCGCCATTGATTCACTCAACATTGTCGCGCCCCGCACATTGGCTCCGATCGCCTGGTGCGCCCACCACTGGTGCGCAGTTTCGTGCGCGGTCACGTAGGTGAGGTAATCAATGTCCGACGGCTTGCGCAGATCCTGCAATACGAAATCTTCGGAGAACGGCACCGTGTTGGCGAACGACTGCGCAAACGCGCCCTGGAAATCCGGGAACTCGAGGATGCGCAGCTGGCGGAACTGGTACGGCCCAAAATTCTTGGTGTAGTACGTCAGTGCCAGCTGCATCGCCTTCAGGATGCGCTGGACGTTCCAAGGGTTGCGGCGGTCGTAATACACCTCAAGGTTGACGTCATGCCACTTCGCGCGCGACACCTGGTAGCGCGCCGACTGGAATGAAAAGAAGTCGAGGATCGGCGAATCCTGCACGTAGTGGAAATAGCGCCGGCCGCCGGCGATCCACTCCTTCTGCAGATAGCCCGGCGCCAGCGCAATCTGGTCTGGGCTGGTCGAAAGCGTGGCCTGGAAATGCACCCAATCGGCATCGCAGGTAGCGTAGTTGTCGGCCCGCGCCGCCATGTCGCTGCGATTGGGCAACAAATGCACCGGACCCAGCTTGTATTTGCGTCGCTCATTCGGATCGGCGATCTCCCGGTCAGTGTCGTAGCAAAAATGCGGGAAAAAATCGCTGGTGAGAAACGTGCCGTTGCGCACCAGTCGCTTGCCGGTCGGCTCGTTGGCAAAGCCCGGGAAGGCGATGTGGTAGCGAAAGGTGAACGGCATCGACGCGCCCGGTGCCAGCGGCGTCGCCAGTTTGTACAGGTAGAACCCTTGCCGCTTGTCGGCCAGCGTGGCCGTGTGCGCGGGAAAATCCAGCGCAACCTTGTAATCCCGCGTTTCGACCTGGGCTTCCGATGGCAACTGCACGATCAGCGTATCGATCGGCTTGGTGTGCTTGTTGACCAGCGTGTAATGGCCCGTGATGTCAACCGCGCGCCGTTTCGGGTAGATCGCGAGGTTCACGTTGACGTCGGTGATGCGCGGCTGCGCCATGCCAACGTATTTGCGGTAGTCCTTCTCGTAGTTGGCCTGCGCCTGCAGCTGCTGGTCGTGCGTCGTGTAGTGGTACAAGACGTGCGTGTTGTAGAGCAGGAACCCGCCGATGCCGGCAAACGCCACGATTGCCGCAACCAGCACCGCGCCGGCCCGCCAACCGAGGCGCTGCCGCGCGATGCGCGCACGCTCACGCCAGCCGTGCGCATTGCCGCGCACCCAATACAGCGCGGCGATCACCAGCAGTGCGATGGCGCAGCAATACCAATAGGCGCGGAACCACAGCGTGCCGATCCAGAAGCTGCCGAACCCGTTCATGTCCGAATACGGCGCAGACGGCGCGTTGCCGAAGTGATACAGGTTGTCGGTGAAGTGCAGTTGCGACAGACCGAACATCAGCAACAACCAGCCGATGATCAGGGCGTAGCCGGCGAATTTGTTGTTGGCCCACACCTGAAACACCAGCGCGAGAATCCCGAGCAGCAGGAAGCTCAGCAGGCCCAGCCCGAGGAACTGCAGGTACAGCAAAGGCTGCAGGTGGGTGAACCCGTGCAGCAACTGGAACCCCATGCAATACAGCGAGCCGACCGCAAGAAACACGACGACCACCGCCGCCAGCGCCGTCACCTTCGCCAGCAGCGGCATCCAGTCGGGCGTCGGAAACGCATCCATGACTTCGCTGACGCGTGCACCGCGTTCGCGCCAAACCAGCTCGCCCGCGTAAAAGATCAGGATGATCAGCAACAGGAACTTGTAGCTGTCATCCATCGCCTGCGCCATCAAGTGTGTGACCGGGTACACCGGGGTGCCGTAGATGTCGCCGACGAATGACAGGTTGCCCGTGAGATTGGCCAGGCCAGCCAGCAGCATCACCAGGAACGCGGTGCCACCCAGCACGCTTTTGGTGTCGAACCACGCGAGCTTGCGGTACTGCACCCAGCGCGCGACGAACCCGGAGCGCAGGCTCACCGTCGGCAACACGATCGGCGCGGCATCGGCCACCGTGGATGCCGCGACCCCGCCATGCCGGCGCTGGCGGAACCAACGCGGCCCCTCGCGGCAGGGCTTGAACAGCGCAAACGCCGCGGCCAGCAAAGCGGCGCCGATCGCGAGCCACAGCGCGCGATTGCCAAGGATCAGGCCAGTCAATTCCGGCACCCGTGTATTGCGGTCGGACGCCGTCCAGTAGCGGGTCGCAAGGTCGACCCCGCCCCCGAAAGGATTCATCAACGCGGCCGCGGTCTGGTGCGCGATATTGCCGTGGCCCAGCAGCAGGCGCGCGACGACCACCAGCACCACGAACGCGATCACGCCGACATAGGCACCCAGCATCGAACGCGTCAGGGTGGCCAACAGGAACAACAACGCACTCACGAAAAACAAGTTGGGCAACACGATCACGACCAGCCCCCAGCCGTAAGCCGTCCACGGCGTCGGCCCCAGTCGCGCCGGATCCAGCCACGGCATCAGCGAACCCAGCCACATGCCGATCGCGACCCCGATCAGCACCAACACGCTGACCAGCCAGCCGGCGGCGAACCGCCCGCCCAGGTAGGCGCCGCGCGACATCGGCGTCGCAAACATCAACTCGGCGGTGTTGCATGTGAAATCACGCAACGCCGCGCCGGCCACGAAAATGGTGATCAGGAACAACCCGAGGATCGTGAACATCGCGAGCATCGTGATGACGACGTACGGCGCATTGCGATGGATGTTGCCGATGCCACCGCCGATCTGGATCGAATCAGAACAGGCCGCCCCAAACGCGATCCCCGCCAGCGCCAGCGCGATCAACCAGAACAGCGGACTCCTGAGCTGCTGGCGCAGTTCGAAGCGGAAGATTTCGCGGAAGGTCATCTCACGCCGCCTTGGCGGCGGCGGCGTGGTGCAACTGCCCGAAATACACGTCCTCAAGGTCCGGCGGTACGGCCTCGAAACCGTCTTCCGGCTTGGCGTCCGCCAGCACATGGATCAGGGTGGCGCCGCCCGCGAGCCGCGTGGACAATACGGTCATGCGCTCGCGATATTGCGGCAACGCAGTCTTGTCGATCGCACGCCGCCATACGCGCCCTTCCAGTAACCGGATCGTCTCACGCGGCTCGCCAGTCAAGCGAACCTGGCCTTGCGCGATGATCGCCATGCGTGGACACAGTTCGGTCACGTCCTCGACGATGTGCGTAGACAGGATCACCACCACGCGTTCGCCGATTTCCGCCAGCAGGTTCAGGAAGCGCTGGCGCTCCTCGGGGTCGAGGCCCGCCGTCGGTTCATCCACGATCACCAGCTTGGGATCACCGATCAACGCCTGCGCGATGCCGAATCGCTGGCGCATGCCGCCTGAAAAACCGCCCAGTTTGCGCTTGCGCACCTCCCACAGATTTACCTGCTGCAACAACCCATCGACCAGATCGCGGCGCTCGCCGCGTTTCGTCACCCCCTTCAGCACCGCAAAGTGATCCAGCATCGCCTCGGCGGAAACCTTCGGATAGACACCGAATTCCTGCGGCAGGTAACCCAGCACCCGCCGTGTCGCCGGCTTGTCGGCCAGCACGTCGAGGTCACCCAATTTGATGCTGCCGGAATCCGGATCCTGCAGGGTGGCGATCGTTCGCATCAGCGAGGATTTGCCCGCGCCGTTCGGCCCCAGCAGCCCGAACATGCCGTTGGGGATGTCCAGCGACACATCGCTGAGCGCACGCACCCCATTCGGATAGGTCTTGGAAAGGTTGCGGATCGATAGCACGGTACAGTCCCCTGGCGGGTGTATGAAAAGCACGGCTGCACATGGCAGGCCACGTGACAGTAGCCAATCCCGGCAGCTGCACACAGTGACAGATGTCAGTCGACGGCATTCCACGCCATAAGTCACTGTGACTTCCGGGGCATTACTTCCGGCCGCATGGCCACTTTTTTACCTCCGGACATGACGCGGGCGGCCAAATGCGCGAAACTGGGCGTCTTGCAGATGCAGGAACCAAAGGAAGCTGGCATGGCAGACGTACGCGAAGCGAAGGTACCGGACATCGGCGATTTCCAGGGCGTGCCGGTGATCGAGGTGATGGTCAAACCCGGCGATCATGTCGACAAGGACCAGGGGCTGGTCACACTGGAATCTGCCAAGGCCACCATGGAGGTGCCGGCACCATTCGCAGGAACGGTTCGCGACATGCGGGTGAAGGTCGGCGACGAGGTCGCCGAAGGCAGCGTCATCGCGACCATCGAAGCCGAGGACGCTGGCGAAACGCCGGCAAAACCCGGTCCGGCGAACGACAAACAGCCCGCGAAACCTGCGCCGACGGAGCCGTCTTCCGCAGCGCAACAGCAACCGCAAAAATCGGGGGACGACGATTCGCAAAACGCCAATGCCAAGCCCGAATCATCGGCGCCAGCAGCAACTCCGTCGCAACCTTCCACCGGCAATGCGACAGGTGAGCGAAGCGAACGGCGTGCACCGCCGATTCCGTTCGATGCCGATTCGGTCATGCCGGACAAGGTGCCGTATGCCAGTCCCGCGGTGCGCGCGTTCGCGCGTGAGTTGGGGGTCGACCTCAACCGGGTCAGCGGCAGCGAACGGGGCGGTCGCATCATCAAGGAGGACGTACAGCAGTTCGTGAAATCGGTGATGGCCGGCGGCACCGCGCCTGCCGCCGCTGGCGGCGGTGGCGGATTGAACCTGTTGCCATGGCCGCAGATCGATTTCAGCAAATTCGGCGCAACCGAAACCAGGCCGCTGTCGCGGATCAAGAAGCTTTCGGGTGCCAATCTTGCGCGCAATTGGGCGATGATCCCGCACGTGACGCAATTCGAGGACGCCGACATTACCGACCTCGAGGCGTTGCGCAAGGCGCTCAACAAGGAGCATGAAAAGGAAGGCATCAAGGTCACGCTGCTGGCGTTCCTGATCAAGGCTTGCGTCGCGTGCTTGCAGAAGTATCCGGGCTTCAACGCTTCGCTGGATGCGTCGGGTGAAAACCTGGTGGTGAAGCATTACTTCCACATCGGCTTCGCCGCCGACACCCCGAACGGGCTGGTGGTACCGGTGATCCGCGATTGCGACAAGAAGGGCGTACTGGAGATCGCGCAGGAGATGTCCGCGCTGGCGAAAAAGGCCCGCGACGGGAAACTCACGCCAGGCGAAATGTCGGGCGGGTGTTTCTCGATTTCCTCGCTCGGCGGGATCGGCGGCACCATGTTCACGCCGATCATCAATGCACCGGAAGTCGCGATCCTTGGCGTCTCGAAGTCGTCACTGAAGCCGGTGTGGGACGGCAAGGAATTTGCGCCGCGCCTGACGCTGCCGCTGTCGCTTTCCTACGACCACCGCGTGATCGACGGTGCCGCCGCCGCGCGCTTCACCACCTACCTCTCGCAACTGCTCGCCGACATGCGGCGGGCATTGCTGTAGCAAATCGCAGCGACAACCACGCAGCCGTTCGCCCTGAACCTGTCGAAGGTCAAACGGCCAAGCCGCAACCAGCCGGCCCCGTTGCGTGCTTCGACAAGCTCGGCACGAACGGTTATTCCACAGGAGTCACCCTGCATGGCAAACACGATCGAACTCAAGGTTCCCGACATCGGCGATTTCGAGGACGTGCCGGTGATCGAAGTAATGGTGAAAGTCGGCGACCATGTCGACAAGGACCAGGGTCTGGCCACGTTGGAATCGGCCAAGGCCACGATGGAAGTACCGGCGTCCGCCGCAGGTGTGATCAAGGAAGTGAAGGTCAAGGTCGGCGACAACGTTGCGCAGGGCGCGGTGATTGCGGTGGTCGAGGCTGAAGCATCAGGCGACACGAACGCTCCGCCCCCTTCTCCCGCCGGGCAAGCGGCTGGGGGTGACGGTTCGAGCGCTGCGCGCACGCAGGCCAATGCATCCGCCAACTCCAGCAAGCCCGAACCCTCACCCGCCGCTTCGCGGCACCACGGAGCTCTTGGCCATGGACGGCAGCTTGACCCAAAGGGAGAGGGTAAAAAACAGGCGCACTCTGGCGCGCCCGAAAGCGGTCGTCCGGCCGACATGGAATGCGCGATGTTGGTCTTGGGCTCCGGCCCCGGCGGTTACAGCGCGGCATTCCGCGCAGCCGATCTCGGCCTGCACACGGTGCTGGTCGAACGCTACGGCGCGCTCGGCGGCGTCTGCCTCAACGTCGGCTGCATTCCATCCAAGGCATTGCTGCATGCCGCCGAAGTGATCGATTCCGCCGCGCTGATGGGCGCACATGGGATCGAATTCGGCGCGCCGAAGATCAATCTCGACAAGTTGCGCGACTTCAAGGACAAGACGGTCGGCAAATTGACGGGCGGACTCGCCTCGATGGCGAAGCAGCGCAAGGTGCGCGCGGTCCAAGGCACCGGCACGTTCGTGTCGCCGCATGAACTGGAAGTCGTGCACGGCAAGGACAAGAAACTGATCCGCTTCGAGCAGGCGATCATCGCCGCAGGTTCGCAGGCCGTGCATCTGCCGATCTTCCCGTGGGACGACGAGCGCGTGATGGATTCCACCGGCGCGCTTGAATTGCGCGACGTGCCGAAGAGCCTGCTGGTGGTCGGCTGCGGCATCATCGGCCTCGAAATGGCGACGGTATATCGCGCGCTCGGCAGCGTCGTGACGGTGGTCGAACTGCTCGATCAACTGATGCCGGGCGCGGACGCCGATCTGGTGCGACCGTTGGCTGCACGCCTCAAGAAGCAGGGCGTCGCGGTGCACCTCAAGACCAAGGTCACCGCTGCCAAGGCACAGAAGAACGGCATCGCCTGCGAATTCGAGGGTGACAGCATCCCCGAGCGCAAGAGCTTCGATCGTGTGTTGGTCGCAGTCGGTCGCAGTGCCAACGGCAACATGATCGGCGCCGACAAGGCTGGCGTCACCGTTACCGAACGCGGCTTGATCCCGGTCGACAACCAGATGCGCACCAACGTCGAACACATCTTCGCGATCGGTGATCTGGTGGGCCAGCCGATGCTGGCACACAAGGCGGTGCACGAAGGCCATGCCGCCGCGGAAGCGGCTGCAGGCCTGAAGCGTTATTTCGACGCACGGGTAGTGCCATCGGTGGCGTTCACCGATCCCGAAGTCGCGTGGGTGGGCGTGACCGAGCGCGAGGCCAAGGAAAAGAACCTCAAGGTCGGGGTCGGAAAATTCCCGTGGTCGGCTTCCGGCCGCGCGCTCGGCATGGACCGGGCGGAAGGCTTCTCCAAGCTGATCTACGACGAAGCCACCCACCGCGTGATCGGTGGCGGCATCGTCGGCGTGCACGCGGGCGACCTGATTTCGGAAATCGCATTGGCGATCGAGATGGGCGCCGAGATCGGTGACATCGCGCTGACCATCCACCCCCACCCGACGCTCGGAGAATCGGTCGGGATGGCGGCGGAAGTGGCCGAAGGTACTATCACGGATTTGTACATGCCGAAAAAGCAATAGCCGCGTGTCCTGTGGCGCCGCTGGCGCACTCACCAACGCGCGGACAACATCCCGGCGCAACCTTCAGTGACGCTGCGCCACTGTCGAGCCCTTGCGCAATGCGGCCACGAGATCGCCCTTGATCGAAGCAATGTTGCCATCGGCCGTCGTCATCGCAAGCCGTACCCGCTCCACCGTGTGCAGGAGGGCCAGCGGATCCACATCGCGGCCTTGGTCCAGATCGGTCTTGAAATTCAAGACTTGGGGAAGGTCCATGCCGACATACTCGCCGCTTTGCCCCCACGCGCCCAGATTACGCAAATCGTCGTAGCCCTTGGAATAGCGCTGCAACCGGTCGGGCGCAATCCAACTCACCGCCTGGTCGGCCACGGCCACGTCCCAGGCGCTGGTCGAGGTATCCGGAAAATAGAACCCGATCCGGAATTCGTCACGATGGGCACGAATGTGTGCGTTGATGACGTTGGCCGGAACACCCTGGCGCAGGTCATCGGCGATCAGTTTGCCGAGGCGGTCGAGGCTGTGTGCGTTGGCGCGGTTCTCCTGCAAACTGCTGTGGACGCTGTCGAGACTGGCTTGCAGTTCCTGATCTATCTGGACGCTTGCGACTGCAGCAGCCTGATCGTGCTGTACCCGCGTGATCCACGCGTCCGCCGCCAGCGCAGTCACGACGCCCAGCACAATCATCAAATACTGCCCGAGGAAGTCCTTGAAAGATTTCAGCGGACGCTTGAACGAGGGAAGTTGCATGTGTGCGATCTCCCAACGTGGACGCGGCGCAAGGGTACTGTGCCAGCCCCCTCGCGGGAAGCCGGCGCTCAGACGGCGAACAGATCTGACTGTGCCTCGTAGCTGTCGCGATCGACGAAACCGGCGAGCCCGACACCGACCAGCCGGTAGCGCGTTGGTGACGGCAGGTCGACACGTGCGCGCAAGGCGCAGGCGATTTCGGCGAGCATCTGCGCGGACACGGGGCGTTCGGGCGGTGTCGTGGTGCGGGTCAAGATCCTGAAATCGGCAGTCTTCAATTTCAGCACCACGCTGCGGGCGATGCGTCCGTGTTCACCTGAAGCTTCGCGCTGGTGCGCCGCCCAGGTTTTCTCGGCCAACCGTTCGATATGCGGCGCAAGTTCATCCAGTGTCAGATCGTGCTCGAACGTATCCTCGGAAGAAATCTGCAGGGTCGGACGGTCGGGCGTTACGGGGCGCTCATCGATACCCAACGACAACTCGTGCAGGCGTCTGCCATAGCGGCCAAAGCGCAGCTCCAGTTCGTCAACATCATGGGCGCGCAAATCCGTCACCGTCGCGATCCGGAGTTCGGCGAGCTTGCGCTGCATCACCTTGCCAACGCCGGGCAAACGTTCCACCGGCAACGGCGCGAGGAACGCCAGCACGTCGCCCGGGCGCACCACGCACAATCCGTCGGGTTTGCGAAAATCGGATGCGATCTTGGCAAGAAACTTGTTCGGCGCCACACCCGCTGAAGCGATCAGCCGCGTCTCGGCTCGAATCGTCACGCGGATTGCCTGTGCCACCGCGGTGGCGGACGCCAGGCCGATCTTGTTGGTCGTGACATCGAGATAGGCCTCGTCAAGCGACAGCGGCTCGATCAAGTCGGTGTGACGCGCAAAAATCTCGCGCACTTGCCGTGACACGGCTTTGTAACGCACGAAATCCGGCGGCACGAACACCGCCTGCGGACACAGGCGTTCCGCGCGCAGGGCTGGCATCGCCGAGTGCACGCCGAACTTGCGCGCTTCGTAGCTGGCGGCGCACACCACCGAACGCGCGCCCTTCCACGCGACCACCACCGGCCGTCCGCGCAACGACGAGTCGTCACGCTGTTCGACGGATGCGTAAAACGCATCCATGTCCACGTGCACGATCTTGCGCGGTGTCACCGACACGACGCAGGTCAGCCGGAAGCCTGCCCGGCTGCATCCGATGCCGATTTCGGTTTCACCAGAAAGCGTACGGCGACGATGCCGAGTTCATACAGCACCACCATCGGGATCAGCAGCAGGCACATCGACGTGATGTCGGGCGGCGTGATCACGGCTGCGACGGCGGCTGCGGCGACGATGGCGTACCGCCGCCAGCTCTTCAGTTTCTGCAGGTTCACGATGCCGACCGCCGCGAGGATCACCTGGATCACCGGAATCTCGAAACACAGGCCGAACGCGAAGAACACCAGCATCACGAAGTCGAGGTAATGCGTAATGTCGGTCATCATCTCGACCCCCGGCGGCGTCACCATGGTCAGGAACCGGAACGCCGCCGGCAGCACCAGGAAATACGCGAAAGCGCAGCCACAGTAAAACAGCAGCACCGATGCGATCAGCAGCGGCCGCGCGAGGCGTTTCTCGTGCCGATACAGGCCGGGACTCACGAATGCCCACAACTGGTAGACGATCACCGGCATGCTGACGAACAGCGCGATGTAGAACGCGAGCTTCAGCGGCGTGAGGAACGGACTTGCGACCTGGGTTGCGATCAAGTGCGCCCCTTGCGGTAGCCGCTTGACCAGGGGCTCGGCCAACCATCCGTACAACTTGTTGGCGAAGGGAATCAGGCACACCAGCACGATCACCACGCAGGCGATTGCCTTGACCAGACGTGAACGCAACTCGAGCAGATGCGAGAAAATGCCCTGTTCGAGGTCGAAGCCGGACTCGGCTTCCGCTTCCGGTTCGGAATCGTGCTCAGGCGTGGTCATCGCGATCCTCCGTGGCCGCGTCCCCGGCGTTCACCGCCTGTTTTACTTCGGCAACCGAATCGTCGAGTGCCACGCGGGTATCCCGCACCGCAGCTTCGGCGGCGTTGCGCGCCGTTTCGGCTTGTGCGGATACTTCACCCGCTGCGCGCTTGATTTCTTCCATCTGCAATTCGCGTTCGACTTCTGCGCGAACGCTGTCCCAACCAAGCCGGACCCGCCTGAGCATTGCACCCGCCATGCGCGCGGCTTTCGGGAGCTTTTCCGGGCCGAGCACGATGAGCGCAATCACTGCCAGCAGCAGCAGCTTGCTGAAGCTGAGATCGATCATCGCGGCGTTACCGACCGGGTTATTTCGACTCGGCGGAGTCGTGTTGTTCCTGCTTCGCGTTGACGCTTTCGGCGGCAGGTGGCGGGTCGGCCTGCAGCTTTTCCCCGTCGGCAGCGGTTTTGGACTTGTCGTCCTCCTCGCCCTGCAATGCCTTCTTGAACCCGCGCACGGCGTTGCCGAGATCGGGACCGAGTTTGGTCAACTTGCCGGTGCCGAAAATCACCAGCACGATCACCAGCAGAAGTAGCCAATGCCAGATGCTGTCAAAACCCATAAGAACCTCGTGCGGAACCTTGCCAGATGGCCGAATGCGGCGCGCAGCTTTTCCGCAGTTCCAAGTGTACCGCAGCCGGGGTTATCAAACGGTGTCGCCGATCAAGCGCGTGTTCCGTTTCGCCCCGAACAGACAACCCCTGCATGACGGCATTCGTGGGTCAGTTGCGTCCTGCCGAAACGTACCGTGGATCCCGCTGTGGCAGACTGTGCGGATTACCACCCGCAGGATCAGCCGCATGCTCCGTTATCTCGGTTTTGATACCGCCGCTGAACAACAGGGTGCGCAAACGGCGGTTGTATTGATCAACCTCGGCACCCCGGCAGCGCCGACGGCCGACGCGGTGCGCGACTATCTCGCCGAATTCCTGTCTGATCCGCGCATCATCGAGCTTCCGCGCTGGGTTTGGTGGCCGATGCTGCACGGCTACGTGCTGCGCACGCGTCCACGCCGGTCGGCGGAAGCCTACGCCAAGGTCTGGCGCGACGATGGCTCTCCGTTGCTGGTATTCAGCGAAAAACTTGCCGATGCCGTCCAGCGTGAAATCCGGCGGCTTACTTCCGGGAAAGTCGAAGTCGCGCTGGCGATGACCTACGGCGAACCTTCAGCGGGTTCGGTCATTGAATCGTTGATGGCCAAAGGGGTCCGCCGCCTGTTGGTATTACCGTTGTTCCCGCAATATTCGGCAACCTCGACCGGCGCCGGACTGGATGCCGTCTTGCGTACGATGCAAAGGCTGCGTTGGACACCCGCTTTGCGGACCATCGACGACTATCACGCCGACGCCGGCTATCTGGCGGCACTGGTCGGAAGCGTGCAGACATACTGGGCCGAGCGTGGCCGGGGCGACAAACTGCTGCTCAGCTTCCACGGCATCCCCGAAAAGTATGCGGATGCCGGCGACCCTTACCCGGATCAATGCCGGGAAACCGCGCGCCGTCTCGGCGATGCGCTTGGTCTGGATGAAGACGAGTTGCTGGTGACGTTCCAGTCCCGGCTTGGCCGCCAGCCGTGGTTGCGCCCGTACACGGACGAAATGATCGAGCAACTTGCGCGGCAAGACGTGGAATCGCTGGACGTGTTGTGTCCCGGCTTTGCGGTGGACTGCCTGGAGACGCTGGAAGAAGTGGCGATGCGCTACCGGGCGGCTTTCCTCACCAACGGCGGCAAGCAGTTTCGCTACATCCCGGCACTCAATGCCAGTCGCGCACATGCAACGGCTTTGGCCGACATTGCAATGCGGCACCTCCCGGGATGGGTCTGAGCGGCATGCCTCGATTCGAACGCAAGGCCGCACGCGTTCAACTCTGGATGTGGTGATCGCCATCCTCGTCGGTATACGGCAGATGGATGTGTCCGTAGCGCACGACCAACACTGAGACGCCGAGCAGCAAGATGGCCCCTGCCGGAGCAAGCACCGACAGCGATGCGAGATCGGTGGAATCGAGCATCAAGTGACGCGCGAGCGCCACCATCGCGACATACAGGGCATGCGTACCGGCAACCGACCGGTGCGCCAATAGACGCCACTCATCGTCACGATCTCGAGATAGATGAACAGCAGCAGGATGTCACCCGCATCGACGTGTGCGGCGCGCAGCATGCCCCCTACTTCTTGCGCTGCGGCAACAATGGTTGCCAAAAGCACCAGTACCAAGCCGGCGTACTCAATCGCCGAGAACATCCAGTCAAACCGATGCTTCAACGGCATCTGCGACATACCAGGCATCCTCATTCCCCGCGACCCAGACGAAGTTATCGTCGGTGCGCACGCGTCCGCACGCAAGTCCCGTTCGAGCAGGATTGCACAAAGCAAAACGGCCACCCGACAAGGGTGGCCGTTTCGACTTTTTGAAGCCCCTGGCAGTGTCCTACTCTTGCATGGCGAGTGCCACACTACCATCGGCGCTGGTGCGTTTCACTTCCGAGTTCGGGATGGGATCGGGTGGGACCACACCGCTATGGCCGCCAGGGAATCGGTGCGATGCGCGCATGGATGCGCGGCATCAGCATAGGGTCTGGATGTGACGAGTGTTTGATTCAACGAGCCTCGACGTGTGGTTGAAGCACACACAAACGAAGCGTCTTGGGGTTATATGGTCAAGCCGCACGGATCATTAGTACGCGTTAGCTCAATGCATTGCTGCACTTCCACACCGCGCCTATCAACCTCGTAGTCTTCGAGGTTCCTTCAGGGGGCTTGTGCCCCGGGAGATCTCATCTTGGTGCGCGCTTCCCGCTTAGATGCTTTCAGCGGTTATCGCTTCCGTACGTAGCTACCCGGCAATGCCATTGGCATGACA
>JBOHYW010000010.1:0-38745 GCA_050738155.1 Rhodanobacteraceae bacterium | reverse complement strand
TCGAGCCCTTGCCCGAAAGTCATCAGGCCGTTGCGCACCTTGAAGGTGGTGCCGATGATGGTGATGCCATAGGCGTCGGTAAGGGTTTTCACCGAGGTCTGGCCGCCCAGTGCATTGTCGTACAGGCGATTGAGCGTGGCCTCGTGGTTGTGCTGGTACAGCGCGTCCAGCGCCAGCACGCAGCCGGCCGCGACCAGCATCACGCCGAACAGCAGCAGCAGTTGTCGGCGAACGGTCCAGAAGCTGCTGTTCATGGGTGCTGACGGCGCCATTTTTCGATCGCACCCGCGAGTTGTTCCCCAGGTACCGCCATGCCGATCAATTCCCCCTGTGCACGGGTGCAACCGAGTTCGGCCAGCATCTGCCACTCGTCGACGTTGCGCACGCCTTCGGCGACGGTGGTCAGACCCAACTTGCGGCCGAGATCGATGCTGGCCTCGACCACCGCGCGGTTGCGCGTGTCGCCGGCCGCGCCGTTGATGAAACCCTGGTCGATCTTGAGTTCGGTCACCGGCAGTTGCGCCAGTTGCGAGAGCGAAGACCAGCCGGTACCGAAGTCATCCACCGACAATCCGAAACCCTTTAGCCGCAGCCGTGCCAGCACGTTCAAGACCTGCGAGGCCTCGTGCATCATCGCCGATTCGGTGATTTCCAGGATGACCTGGTGCGGGTCCACGCCGGCCGCTTGCGCGATGGCCTGATAGCGGTCGGCGGCGGCCATGTCATCGAGATTGTGCATGGATACGTTGACCGACAGGCCGAGGTCCATGCCCTGGCCGTGCCAACGTTTCTGCCATGCGCAGGCTTGCGCGAGGATGCGTTCGGTGAGCGCATCGATGAGGCCGGTGCGTTCCAGTTCGGGAATGAATCGCATCGGCGGCACTTGGCGTCCGTTCAAGTCCCAACGTGCGAGCGCCTCGACCCCGGTGACGAAACCGCTGTCGATCGCGACCTGCGGCTGGAACCATGCCTCGAACGCACCGTTGGCCAGCGCCTCCGCCAGCAAGCCCTCGTCGATCTCCGGGTGCGTGTCCTCGTCGGCCAGCAGGTCGGCGGTGAAATAAAGATCGAGCACGTCGGCAAGCTTGGCCTGGGTCAGCGGCTTTTCCAGGGTGCCGAGCACCCGCATGCCGGAGGCGCGCGCCATGATCCTTACCGTGTTGAGCAAGGCAGGATCCAGCGCCGTCAATACCACCACCGCGTTGGCCATCCCATCGCGCGCAACGTGGCCGATGAATTCGATGCCGTCCATGCGTGGCAAGTCGAGGTCGACCAGCACCACGTCCACCGGGTGCGCTTGCTGGCCCAGCACGGCCAGCGCGCTGCACCCGTCGGCCGCATCCAACGCGGTACCGACGCCCAGTTGCTGGGCCAGACGCAGGGCCACCTGCCGCTGGAAGTCATGGTCCTCGACCACCAGCACAGACAGTTGCGCAAACTTCGTCCGCATACGCCGCCCCCTTGTCCTTTTCGGCAGGTCACCCGAGTCTAGCACCAGAGCGCCTGCGGCCAATGTGAACAAAGTTGATCGTGAAAAGCCGCATCGGCGGGGCTGGCTGCGTTAGGCTCGCGGCATGTGTGTAATGGCTTTTGCGTGGGATGTTCACCCGCGCTGGAAATTGCTGCTGGTCGGCAATCGCGATGAAGCGCACGCGCGCCCGTCGGCGCCGCTGGCGCGCTGGCCCGACGCGCACGGGTTGATTGCCGGACGCGACCTCGAAGCCGGCGGCACCTGGATGGGCGTCCACGAATCGGGCCGCGTTGCGGTGGTCACCAATGTGCGTGACCCGCGGGCGGCAAGGGACGGCATGTCGCGTGGCCGGCTGGTCACGGATTTCCTGCGTGGAGACCAGGATTCAGCAACGCATGCCGCACAACTGGTTGCGCGTGCCGCGCGCTACCGGGCTTTCAATTTGCTGATGGCGGACCGCGATGCGGCGTGTTGCGTGTCGAACAATCCCGTCGTCCGGATGTGCGCGATCGCGCCCGGCGTGCACGGATTGTCCAATGCCGAACTGGACGCCCCGTGGCCGAAAACGCGGCGGGTGACGGCGGCCCTGCATGATTGGATGGCCGCTGGCGATGCGGATTTCGGGCCGCTGCTGGATGCCTTCTGCGACGAAACCGTGGCGCCGGATGTCGAGTTGCCGGACACCGGCATCGGACTGGAACTCGAACGACGGCTGTCGCCGGTATTCGTTCGTGGCGAGGAGTACGGCACCCGCGCGACTACCCTCATCGCGTTGGCGCGCGACGGCGGTGGTCGCATCGTCGAACGCCGCTTCGGTCGGAACGGATTGCGAGACGGCGAAATCGCGTTCGATTTTTGAAGGCTTGGCCGCGTGCTCAGGAGTGCGCCGACGCCGGGACCGTCGGCGATGCCGGCGGCGCCGCCTTGTGGGGCAACACCGCCGCCTGGCCCAGCAGCAGCGCGCGAATCCGGTGCAGCTTGATCTTCATTTCGCGCTCATTGCCCGGCCCCAGCCGGATCATCAGCTTTTGCCCCACCGACAAGCCTTCCCAGGTCGGGTCCGCGTACGCGTAATGCCCGTCGGAGGTGGCGACCAGCGCCACCGGTGGCCGCGCGTTGGGCGCCGCCAGCATGTCGTTGATCGCCGCGATCAGGCGATCGTTGAAATAACCGTGTGGATAACCGAGCTGCTGATAAGCCTGTTGGAAAAGCGGGTACCAATGCACGTACCAGGTCACCAGCGTGCGCGGATCGACTTCCTTCACGATTTTCATGTACTGCGCGTAGCGCGCGTAATTCTTGCGGTCGATGACCGGTTGCCCGTTCGACTTGTCCACCGTGAAGGTGCCCGAGGGCGTGTGTACCGGCAGGATGCTGGAACCGATTTCGTGGCGTGGCAGTGCGTCCACCGTGGCCACGAAATGCGGGATCAGGCCGCGCGGGATCAACAACTTCGCCAAGCCTTCGGCGCCCGGCAGGCTGGCCAGTGCGGTGGCTACGGTCTGGCCGCTGGCTTCCAGCGGCGGCAGCGGCGTGGTAGTGGCTGGCGCGGGCTCGGTTTGGGCGCTGCTGATCGGATTCACGATCGGCGGCGGCGCAGTGCTGGCGGTCGCCGGCATCGATGATGGCGCGGGGCCGTGGCGGGTCAAGTCCAGACCCGGTATGCGCGAGAAATACCACCACGCCGCGAGCGCCACGATCACGATCACGATGATCGCGCCAACGATCTTGCCTGTTGCGGAATTGCGTCGAGTCACGTCGCCCCCGGAGGCCTGAAACTGTCAGAATTGGATACCAGCGAAGCCGATTGGTTCAATTTTTGATGTACATAACCTTGAAGAACCGTCGCGAGCGAAGGCAGATTGGCTGACGCCGGAGCACAGCAAGCGGAGCGTACACGACAGTACGTGAGCATTGCGAGCACCACCGGCGGTCAATCTGCAGAGCGCAGCAGGTTGTTCATGAGTTATGCGAACGGATTCACTCCGATCAGCCGTTGGTGCAGCAGAAACGCAAAGATCGCCCAAGCCGCCACGCCGACCACCACCGTCAGCGCATCGAACGCGAGCGTGCCCTGAGGGTACATCACGCCAGCCTTGCGATCACGCCGGCGCGACACCCCGAAATCGGCGACCGCCCAGATCAGGAACGCACCGAACAACACCACATCGTGCACAAAGCCGGTCGCAAGCAGATGTCCGACCGCCCACAGCTTCACGCCGGCCAGCATCGGGTGCCCGAGCTTCTGCTTCAGATGATTGCGCGGGATGTACGCCGCAAAGACCAGCACGAACGCGACCAGCGTGAACAGCGCATTCAAGTGGCGCAGCCAGACAGGCGGCAGGTACAGCAGGTGCGGATTCGTACGCGCCATTCCAAAGCCGACGATGATCAAGCCGAGACCGACGATCGCCACCAGCGAATACAAGCCTTTCCACGGCCCCTCGCCGGTCCGCGCGATCACGCGTTCACGCCAACCCGGCGCCAGCATGTGCATCGAATGCGCGCCAAGGAAAATCACGAGGCCAAGGATCAGGACGGGCATGACAAGCATCCGTTGATTGCGGAAGGCGCGAGTATCGCACGCACACGTCGGCTCGAAGCGGCGTGCGCGATGTCAATTCCGCGATCGCTGTGCGCTGCCTTCATCCCGCGCCACCTGCGCGCGTCGGATCATCTGCTGGACTTGCGGAACCGCGTGCATCGGAATCAGCTCGACTGCCGGATGCGCGTTGGCGAACACGCGAAACACCTCGTCCGCGAAGGCCTGACCGATACTTGCAACGCCTGCGAAATCGAGCACCACGGTCCTGAAGCGCTCGACCCGCTGCATCAAGCGCTTGGCCTGCGAGCGGGATACAAGGTTTTCGTCGCCGATCTTGGCCAGCCGCACCGGCACCACGGTCTTTGCGAACGCGTAATCGTCCGGGCCGCTGGAAAACTTGTCGAACACCTGTTTCGCGGTGCGCCTCGATTTCGGTGTGATTTCCATCAATACGGTGGTGCCGCGCCGTGCGTAGCGAGGTCCGATATCGTCAAGCAGATCGTCGGCCTGAGCATCGTCGTGATCGAACACCAATTCCCCCGATGCAATCTGAAAGCGGTCAAACATGCGCGAGGTGAAAAACACACCTTCACCCGTATGCCGGCGCGGATCAGTGGTCAGCTTGCCCTTGGACAGTTCCAGCAATGCAAGGCGCTCATCGGGAAGGTTGAATGCCGCGGTGATCTTGCGGAAAATGCCCACGCCGTCATCGGACACCATCAGCGTCACCGTTTTCCGCGTGCGATCCACGAACACGCGCAGGTGCGAGCCACCGGAATGGTCGATCGCATTATTGACCATTTCGGTCAGGCCGTGATGGCAGATGTCGATCAGGTTGGCCGGCAGGCCGCGCAGCAACGGGGCAACATCGCGTGACCACACGCGGTCCTCTTCCAGTCCGCGCAGCGGATGGACAAACACCGCGTGCCGGCTTGGTCCTTCGCGATAGGTCGGGCGGGTGGTGCCGGATCTTTCGAGGTAGCCGGCTTCGATCAGCGCACGCACGCGCGTGATGATCGTCTGCCGGGTCAGGCCGAGTGCGTCACCCACCACCGCCACCAGGTCATGCGGATGCTTGCCGACGCGCGCCAGCAAGGCGGCGTCGATTTCGGCGGAACGGTCGGGACGGGGCATGCGCCGACTGTAAGGTTTGCGCGCCGAATTGTAAAGTTATTCCAATCGATTGTAAGAATTGGATCGGTGCCGGCGTGTAGGTTGGGGGTGAGCGCTTTTTTTTGCGAACCCCAACGTGTGTACCTCCGGTGTTGGGTTTCGCCCGGACAAGGCCCGGACTCAACCCAACCTACTGCAAGGTTTCTTCAGCGTGGCACGGCACGCATGGCTTCGATGATAGCCTGGGTTTCAACGCTGACGCGGGTGAT
The DNA here is from genome assembly GCA_050738155.1 of Rhodanobacteraceae bacterium. Lineage (GTDB taxonomy): Bacteria > Pseudomonadota > Gammaproteobacteria > Xanthomonadales > Rhodanobacteraceae > 66-474. The sequence goes on along the minus strand of JBOHYW010000010.1, from coordinate 33,347 downwards.
GCGCGTGAGCAGGTCGATCACCTTGTCCTTGTAGTCGGCGAAGCGATACGTATTGAATTTCTCGCGGATGGTCGGGTCCCTGGGCTTCTTTTCCTTGTATTGATCGAGGATCCACTCCAGCGCGGAACGATTGCCGAGTTTGTAATCCCACGCTTCCGTCGGAATGCCCGCAAGCGTGGTTTCCGAATCCAGCACGATGCGGCCGTTGTCCTTGTCGGCTTTCAGCATGGCTTTCGGCGACGCGCCGTTCTTGCGCGCCTTCTCGTCGGCGATGTCGGTGCGTTTGAGCGGCCACGGCTCGACGGATTCGTAGCCGATGTGCAGGTCCATCAGCGCCTTGCCCCATTCGGCCCAGCGCCGGAAATCCGGATAGAAGGGAATGCGCGGGAATTCGCGTTTCAGGTTCTGCGCGTACTTTTCGCGATACACCGGATCGTGCAGCACGGCGTACACGTAGTGGAAGATGTCCATCTTGGTGATCGCGCGCGCCTTGGCGCGCCCGGCCGATTTTCCTTCTCCCTTCGGGAGAAGGTGGCCCGAAGGGCCGGATGAGGGTCCGGGCTCGCCTTGCTCGTCATCCCGGCGAAAGCCGGGATCCATTTTGCTTTCCGTGCCGACAGCAGAGCCAATGGATTCCGGCTTGCGCCGGAATGACGGCGTGGAGGATTTAGCGCCGACTGCGCGGCTCGCCTTGTAGTGATCCTTGAACTGCTTCAGCGCCCAGTCGGTGATGTTGTCGACGCGTGCATTTCCGTCGAATCGTGTTAGAGGGAATGTCTGCGTTCCTCCTGATGCAGGACTTACAAAGTTGTAGTCTGGAACACAGTCGATCGCCAGAGTGAAATAGGGCTTGCCGGACGAATCGCCCATGACGGTGATTGCTAGATTTCGTTCTGAGCTTTTCGGAAAGCAGCGCGGCATCAGGTTCTGCATTTCGTTCAATTCTGGCTTGAAGTACAGCCAGCGCTTCACGAACGGACGATAGTCTGCTTGAACAATCGCACTAGAGTCGAAGTCAAATGTCCGGCCTGCTAAGAGATTTCTTTTTACCGATCTCGTCCACTTTATGGAAGAACCAAGACTATCAACCAATTTCTTGGTTTGGGTCTTGCCACCGTGCTTGGTAACCGAATCGTTGTATTGAGAGATGACATATTTCACGAGCTTTGTGAGCCTACTTTTGTCTGGCGAATAGACCCATTCGTCGCGCGCGGTCACGACGCCCAGCGAAAACAACTTGAAGATCGCCTTCTCCTGCGACGGCTTCTTGGCGGCTTTTGCTGCCTTGCTCGCCACCGGCACCAGAGAGTCGAAATCATTATCGGTCAGGTTCAGCCAGTTGTGTTTGGCGTCGGGGCGGATTTCGCTGCGCTCGATGTCGTGCAGTCGCGCTTTCGACAGCCACGCAAGTTTTTCCTCGGCGGTTTCCAACTCCGGCCGGCGCGAATAGAAAATGCGGCAGCCTTGCGTCTTGGCGCGCTTCACGAGGAAGCCGATCGCCACGCCAGTCTGGATGCCGAACACGTTGTGCTTCGTGCCGGAGAGTTTCGGATTGGCGCGCACGTCGCCGCCCAAATCCACGATGTGGGCTTCGTTGAACTCGCGCGTCACTACATCGCGGAAGCCATCGAAGGTGCGCGAATCCACGTAGCTGCGATTGCTGATGAACGCCACCACGCCGTTCTCGGCGATGCGGTCTGAGGCCCAACGGAAGAAGCGCGCGTACATGTCGTACAGTTTGGTCTTCTGCGCGGTGGAGGCCTTGATGTAGGTATCCTTGATGCGCCGATCGATGTCGGGGTATTCGCGGTTCTTGTTGTTGTCGTTCTCGTTGGCCTGGTTGGCGTTGTAGGGCGGATTGCCGATCACCACGCTGATCTTGCGGCGGTTCTGGCGCTTGATGCGCTCGATGTTCTCCTCGCCCATGCCGAACAGGTCGGCGATCTGCTGGCCGGTGTAGCGGCGCAGCCCCGCCACGTTGTCCAGCGTGTCCACGAAACACAGGTTCGGATATTCCAGATATTCGCCACTGATCGCGGCATAGGTCGCCTCGATGTTCAAATTGGCGACGTAGTACGGCAGGATCGCGACCTCGTTGGCGTGCAGTTCTTCCAGGTACTTGTGCTTCAACTTGGCCGGCTGGCCACGGAAGTGTTCCAGCAATTCGCTGATGAAGGTGCCGGTGCCGGCGGCGGGATCGAGGATTTCGACGTCGCGATCAATCAAATTCCGGCCGAAGTGCTTCTCGCACAGCCAGTCGGTGGATTCGATCATGAAGCGCACGATTTCGTTGGGCGTGTACACCACGCCGAGGCGATCGGCGGCTTTCGGGTTGTAGACCTTGTAGAAGTTCTCGTAGACGACCTTCAGGAAGGTCTGCTTTTCGTGGTGGCTGGCGATTTGCCCGGCACTGCGGCGGATCGCGGCGTAATACGGTTCCAGTGCGCGCAGGGTCTGGTGCTTGGTGTTGCCGGTGAAGAAGGTGTGTTCCAGTTTGTACAACTCGCGCGCGATGTTGTTGTCTTCGTGGTAGTTGGAACCGGGGAATACCAGCGCGAAGATTTCTTCGGTGAGGATGTGTTGGATCAGGATTTCGCGCACGTCCGCCTCGGCCAGCGACGGATTGATGGTTTCGCGCGCCTGCTTCAGGAACTTGTCCGCGGCGGCGTGGAAGCTGGCGTTGCCGGCGTAGGCCGTGTCGATCATGCCACGCAGCGCCTCGCACACGGCGGGCAGGTCGGCCTTGAACTGCTCGACCGCCTTACGGAACTCGGCGATCTCGGGGCGCTCGTAGCCGAAGAACAAGTCCAGTAATCGTTGCAGCCGGTCGACGTCGTCCACCGGCGCGCGGATCACTTCGCGCCGGTTCTGGATCAACACCGCTTCGCGCGAGTCGTCGAAGATGATGTTGTCCTGCGGATAGCCGCGCTTGAACTTCAGTTCGATCTCGGCGTCGAGGTCGTCCTTTTCGTCCTTGGCTTCCCAGTAGCCGAACGGCAGGCGCAGGCCATACAGCAACGCGCCATCGACGTAGCGGCGCTCCTTCGCGGGCGATTCGATTTCGTATTCGGGCACGAAGGTGAGGTCGCGGGCGCGGCCCCAGCCCTTCAGCAGATCCTTGAACGCTTCGCGCACCACGCTTTCGCGATGCGTGCCGCCGACCTGGCGCAGCCGCGCGAGTTCGGCGAGGTACTGCTGGATCAGCACGCTGGACATGCGGTTCCCCTTTTCACAGCGGCGGGTCGGCGCCGCCACGCATGGTAACCCGGTCGCAGTCGCGAGCTGAAACAAAACGCCCGCTTTCGCAAGCGGGGCGTTTCGCGCGCCTTGGGAAAATCTGGCAGCGGATTTTTCTCAAACAAGCAAGTTGGTCAACGCCCGCCGAGGTAATCCATCTTGCCGATGTTGGTGCCGGCCACGCGCAGGATGTCGTAGGCGGTAGCGCAGTGGAAAAACAGGTTGGGCAAGGTGTATTCGGTGAGGTAGGCGAGGCCGACGAATTCGATCTCGCCGCTGCGGGTCTTCATCATCACCTTGCGCGCTTCGCTGCCGTCGATCTGTTCGGGCGCGAAGGACTTCGCGTAGGCGATCGCGGCATCGATGCGCTGGTGGGCTTCCGCCAGCGTCTTCTCGTTGTCCGGAAACGACTTCGGTTCAACGCCCGCCAGTCGCGCAGCCCCGCGCGTGGCGGTGTCGCAGGCGATCTGGATCTGCTTGATCAGCGGCAACATGTCGAAGATCAACCGCTGCTGCAGCAGGTTGTCGGGATTTTGGCCTTTGTCCTTCGCGTGCGCCTCGCCCTTCTGCAGCACGCTGGAAAGGTTGGTCAACGCACGTACGAACACGGGAACGGAAGCCTGATACATGGAAATTGTCATCTTTGAACTCCAGGTGGAAAGTGATGGGTCATATGCGAAACGCTTCGAGCAATGCCTTGTTCGAAGCGGCTGTTGTGAAAAGTCAGGCCATGGAAGGCCGCTCTGGTGTTGCTGAAGCGAAGAAGTTGCAGTCGCAGCGACATTTTGTTGCGCAGCGATCAGGGACGATCGCACAAATCATCCCGGGCCACGCAGGATCCGGGCGGGTAGTGAAAGCAACGCGCGCAGGAGATCGAATACGCCATCCACCGCGATGCCGAGCAAACGGAAAGGCAGCGTCAGCAACCACAGCAGCGGCCACAGGATCAGCGCGAGCAGCGCGAGTGGCCAACACAAAATCAGCAGCAACAACCACAGCAGGAAAGTCGTCATGCGGCGTGCTCGTGCAGGGGACGCGGATGCAAATGGTAGTGGCCATGCATGATCACAAGGGTGGCTCGGCATCCGCCGGTTGTGGAACAGGCGCTGGCCCGGGTGCAGCCATTCCGCGTGTCGCGTACGCAGTCACCACCAGTGCCGCCACCACCAACGCCGCAGCCAGTACGAATGCGATGCCGGAAAAGTCGCGTATCGGTGCGTGCTTGCTGATGAACAACGCAAACAGGTTGGCGAACAGCAGCGGCCCGAAGATGCCGGCGAAGCTGCGCAGGCTGGTCAGCGCACCCTGCAGGCGTCCCTGCTCGGCCGGATCGACCATGCCGGTCATCATGGCCTGCGCGGGTGGTCCGGCGAGGCCGCCGAGGCACAGGAACGGAATGCCGATCCAGAACAGCCACGCCGCGGGTGAAAAACCGAACACCGCATAGCCGATTGCCGCGAAGGTCAGCCCCGCCAGCATCAGTTTGCGATCGCCGAACTTTGGCGCCAGCGGCCTGACCAGCCCGCCTTGCACGATCGCCGTGCACAGTCCGACCAGTCCCAGCGCGAGGCCCACCGTCTTGGTGTCCCACGCGAAGCGGAAATCGGTGTACAGCACGAAAGTACCGTTGAGCGAGTACTGGGCCAGCGCGATCAGGAAGAACACTCCGGCCAGCGCGAATACCTGCGGGTAGCGTTTCAACAACAGCAGCGAGCCGACCGGATTGGCGTGCTTCCACTCGATGCGCGGGGTGCGGCGCTCGCGCGGCAGTGACTCTGGCAGCACCAGCAAGCCATAGATGAAATTGGTCAGCGACAGGCACGCGGCCACCCAGAACGGCAAGCGAATCCAGAGATGACCCAGGAAACCGCCCAACGCCGGGCCGATGATGAAGCCGAGTCCAAACGCTGCGCCCACCAATCCGAACGCGGCTGCGCGCTTCTCGCGCGGCGTGATGTCCGCGATGTAGGCGTTGGCAGTGGTGAAGCTGGCCGAGCACATGCCCGAGACCGCGCGCCCGATGAACAGGATCCACAACACCGGCGCCAGTGCCATCACGATGAAATCGATGCCCAGTCCGCAGCAGGAAATCAGGATCACCAGGCGTCGCCCGAATCGATCCGACAACGCGCCCTGGATCGGCGAGCACACGAACTGCATCAGCATGAACAAGCTGCCGAAACCGCTGGCCCATACTGCGGCACGCGCGATGCTGCCGCCGACCATCCCGACGATCAAGTGCGGCAATACCGGGATGATGATCCCGAAGCTCAGGATGTCGATCAACACCGTGACGAAGATGAAGATCACCGCGGCGCGGCGGCGCGGGTGGTCTGGAGTGGTGAGATCAGTCATGCGGGCGCGGGAACATGCAGCGTTTGCCGGGTCTGATGTCGAGGATCAAAGGGTTTCCCCTTCTCCCACTGGGAGAAGGTGGCGCGTAGCGCCGGATGAGGGTGCGTGCAAGCGAATGGCTGCCGTCTGCATGGAGCATCGTCGCGGTGTGCCGTATCCTCACCCGCCCCTTCGAGGCACCCTTTCCCGGAGGGCGAGGGGAACGAACCCGGGTACCGGGCGAAGCGAGTGCCGGAACGGACACGAACGTGCTTTACCTTCCGCCGTCGATGTCGATGAAGTTGAGGAACTCGGCACGGGTCCGGGCGTCCTCGCGGAAACTGCCCAGCATCTGGCTGGTGACCAGCGACACGCCGCGTTTGTGCACGCCGCGCGTGGTCATGCACTGGTGTGTGGCATCGACCACTACCCCGACGCCGCGTGGCGACAGCACCTCGTTGATGCATGTCGCGATCTGCGCGGTGAGTTTTTCCTGTACCTGGAAACGATGCGCGAAGGCATCCACCACCCGCGCCAGTTTGCTGATGCCCACTACTTTCCCATCCGGCACGTAGCCGACGTGCGCGCGGCCGATGATCGGGGCCATGTGGTGTTCGCAGAAGGATTCGAACTGGATGTCGCGCAGCACGATCATTTCGTCGTAGCCGGCAACCTCCTCGAAGGTGCGGCGCAGGTACTCCTGCGGATCGCCTTGGTAGCCGGAGAACCATTCCGCGTAAGCGTCCACCACGCGCTTGGGCGTATCGCGCAGACCTTCGCGGGTCGGCTCATCGCCGGCCCAGCGCAGCAAGGTGCGCACCGCCTCCATTGCTTGTTCGCGCGTGACCGGTGGCGACGTCGGTGTGGCCGCGGCACACATCGAGGATTGGCTCGGTTCGCTCATGGCATGGAACTCCTGCAATCGATAACGGCACAGTGTAACGCCATCAAGGCACGTGCCGGGGCGGAAGTGTCGCAAGGCTGGAGAATCCCGTGGTTGATCCGGGGCATCCCGCCTTCAGCAGGTTGGGTTGAGTGAGCGAGTAGGTTGGGCTGAGCAACGCGAAGCCCAACGGTTCCCACGATTCACGTTGGGCTTCACTGCGTTCAGCCCAACCTACAAAAGCCGGGGGCGCAGCGAGCAGAGTGGGGTGAGCGGTTTCATGCGAACTCCAGCGTCTTTCTTCGCACGCGTTGGGCTTCGCAAGCTCAGCCCAACCTACAAATGCTCGGGTCCGCGTTCGTCATCGCCGCAGGCAGATATCGCTCATCCTGCGTGCTTTCAGGTCGGCTCGTCGTCGTCGACTTCGCTGTCGTCGTTGCCTGACGAGGCATCGCCGAGCAGCGCCTGTGCGTCCGGCGCCGGTAGCGATTCCACATCGCGCAATTTGCGAGCGATCGCGCGGCTACGTACGCCCGTCGCGTCGATCTGGGTGCTGGCCTCATCCAGTTTCTTCTTGACCTTGCCCAGCACGTCGCCGAACTTGCCGAATTCGGTCTTGACCGCGCCGAGGATTTGCCAGACCTCGCTGGAGCGTTGCTCGATTGCCAGTGTGCGGAATCCCAGCCGCAGGCTGTTGAGCAGCGCCGACAGGGTCGTCGGCCCCGCCAGCGTGACACGATATTCGCGTTGGATGGCCTCGAACAGCCCCGGTCGCCGCAACACTTCCGCGTACAGGCTTTCGGTGGGCAGGAACAGGATCGCGAAATCGGTGGTCGCGGGGGGCGCGATGTACTTCGTGCGGATGGTCTTGGCCTCGTCGCGTACCCGCCGGTCCAGCGCGAGCGCGGCGTCACTGGCCGCCGCAACGTCGGCGCGCTCCTGCGCATCCAGCAGGCGTTCGTAATCCTCGCGGGGAAACTTGGCGTCGATCGGCAGCAGTACCGGGTGCTCGCGCTCGGCACCGGGCAAGCGCACCGCGAATTCCACGCGTTCGTTGCTGCCGGGCACGGTCGCGACATTGGCCAGGTACTGGTCGGGTGTCAGCATCTCGGCCAGCAGGGTCGCCAACTGGGTTTCGCCAAAGATGCCGCGGTTCTTGACGTTGTTGAGTACGCGATTGAGATCGCCGACGCCGCTGGCGAGGCTGCGCATTTCGCCGAGGCCGCGCTGCACCGCTTCGAGGTGTTCGGATACTTGCTTGAACGATGCGCCCAGGCGCGCTTCCAGCGTGGCTTGCAATTTTTCGTCCACGATCTTGCGCATCTTGTCGAGCTGGAGGCTGTTGTCGTCTTGCAGGGCCTTCAATTTCGTTTCAAGCGTGCCGCGTACCTCGCCGAGTCGTTTCTCGTTGTCGGCCGTGAGGCTGGCCAGTGTTTTCTGCAGTTGTTCGCCAAGCCGCTGCAGCGTGGCCTGGCTTTCCTCGCGATTCTTGCGCGCGTCTTCGACCAGGGTATTGCGCAATGCCTCGCTGCCACGATCGGTGCGTTCGGTCAGTTGCGTGAGGCGCTTGGAGAAATCATCGATGCGCTCGCGCTGTTGTACGCCGGAGTCATCCAGCTGCGATTTCATCTGGTTTTGGAACTGCGTGAACGACTGGGTCAATTCGCCGCGGCCCGCGCGCTGTTCGTTGCGCAGGGTCTGGTCGAGTTGCTGGTTGTCGCCGCGCAGCGCATCGACTTTTTCGCGCAGCGCCATATCGCCGCGCGGACGCAGCAGCAACGCGATCAGCAGGCAGACTGCCAGCACGGTCAGCAGGACGAGCACGATCAACAGGGTCGTATCCATGCGGGGATTGTAGGAGCGGGGGTGCCGGCGACGATATGCCGTCGCCGTCGCAAGCCATGAGACGGAGCGTGTGCGACTCGGCGAGCACGACGTGCATCCCCCCGTCGCCGATGGCGACGACCCCCTTCCTGCGGAAGGGGGTAAATCTTCGCGGCTCTTCTTCCTCCTTCCTGCGGAAGGGGGTGTTTTCCCTCCCCCTTCGGAACGAAGGGCGGAGCGAAGCGAACGCGCGCGCAGCGCGAGAGGGGGACGGCTCTTCGCGGCGCTACTTTCGCAACGCGAACGCACCACCCGGCACCACCGCCATGGTCAGGCGCGCGATGCACACCAGTTCGCCGGCGTCGTTCTCGATCCGGATTTCCCAAACCTGGGTACTGCGGCCGACATGCAACGGACGTGCGGTGCCGGTGACGATGCCAGCACGCACGGCGCGCACGTGGTTGGCGTTGATGTCGAGTCCGACCGCGGCGGCGCCGTCTTCGCAGCACAGCATGGCCGCGGTGCTGCCGAGCGTTTCCGCCAGCGCCACCGAGGCGCCGCCGTGCAGGATGCCGTAGGGTTGGCGGGTGCGGTCGTCGACCGGCATGCTGCCGCGCAGGTAATCATCGCCGATCTCGGTGATGCGGATGTCGATCGCTTGCATCAGCGTGCGCACGCTCCAGCCGTTGACGGTTGCGAGGTCGATCGGCTGTTTCCAGATTTGCATGGTGGACACATTGGTAGCGAGATGCCGCATTGTCGCCTGCGCGCTCGCGTAGCGCGAGTCGGCGCCGGGATTCGCGCGCGCACGCTGCACGCTGCATCGAGGGTTATAGTGTGCGTGAGGCCTCGAAGGTGCGCCGCGGTGGCGCGGGAGGTGAGCATGAAACAAGTTGTGTGGGTCGGTGCCTTGCTTGCGCTGCTGCTGGCGCTGGTGTTGCCGCAACGCGCGTGGGCGCTGCGCTGTGGCACGCAGATCGTGAAACAGGGCGAGTTCACTGCGCAGGTGCGCGAGCAATGTGGTGCGCCGTTTTTCGTGGATTCCTATGTCGGACCGCCCGGCGTCGGCGTGAATACGCCAGTCGAGCCCGGTGCGGCGGTGGCGAGCGAGGTGTGGTATTACAACTTCGGCCCGCAGCGATTGATGGTGCGGTTGGAATTTTCTGGCGGGGTGCTGGCCAGCGAGCGGACGCTTGGCTACGGTTTCGTGGGCCGCGGCGGGCCTTGTGACTTCACCAATGTCACGACCGGCATGAGCGTGGCTGACTTGATCGCACGCTGCGGATTTCCCGCCACGCGTGCGCGCAATCCGTTGGCAGTCGCCGCATACATGGGGGCGCGCGCACCCGCGTGGGGCGAAACCTGGTTCTATCCCGCTGACGGGTCACGCGCTGCGCGTGAAATCCGGTTGCAGAATGGACGCGTAGTGGGTATTCAGGGCATTCACTGACACGCAGACTCAACGCGCGGATTGCGGTTGCTCGCCTGACAGCCGCGGCATGCCGTGTTCGTCTCGTTCCTCGAGCGCGAATTGCGCGGTGTCGATGCCGGCTTCGTGCGGGGCGGGACCAATCGCTTCACCCTGTTCGCATTTCCACGCATTGGCGTAGCAACGGGTGGCGTCGTCGGGTTCGCCGGCAGCCGATTGCACTTCGCCCAGCGCTGCCCAGCTCGCGGCGCTGGGCTTGATTGCCAGTGCGCGCACCAGATACTCGCAAGCGCGGCGCGGGTCGGAAGCGCGCAGCGACAGCACGCCGAGCGTGCGCAGCAAGGTGTCGTCGTCGGGATGCATGTCCAACCAGCGTGCGGCGGTGCGCAAACGCGTGGCGGCTTCATCCGGCGGTGTCGCATCGCCGTAAGCTGCGATCAGCGCAGGGTCCCATTCGCGTTTCAACGCCGCCTCGATTTCGTCCAGGGCCGCGTCGGCCGTGTCGAGCTGCGCCGCGCGGCGGGCGTAGGCTTCGAGCAATGCGGGCATCTGCCGCTGCGGGCGGGTGGCGCGTTTCCATAGATCCGCCAGCGTCGTCGCGTCCGGCGCCTGTGCGAGCGAGCCGCGCAATACGTCGATCACCAGCGTGGCGTATTCGGTGCCACCCAGCATGTCGGACTTGCGCAATGGCTCCAGCGCCGCGCGTGCCTTGTCGGGTTGATGCAGGCTGAGTGCCGCCAGCGCGTATTCGTGCCAGCCGGCCGGCGGCAACTTGCCGGCTTCGGCGCCGGGGCTCAAAAGTTGCAGGGCTTCCTCGGCACGCCCGTTCTCGCGCAGGATGTGCGCGCGCAGGATGCGTGCGGCGTCCGGCGCGTGTTGCGTGGCTTCGTCCAGCGCTTCCAGCGCGCGGGTGGTGTCGCCATGGCGGTGCGCGGCTTCGGCGGCGGCCAACAAGGCTGGCGAACGCAGCGAAGAGTATTGCGCGGCGCGTTGCAAGGTGCGGTTGGCCTCGACGTTGCGACCCTCGTTCAGCGCGACCAGTCCGTCGCGCAGGCGTTCGTGGCTGATCCGGCGGTGGCGGCGCGACAGCGCGCCGAACGGCCAGCGAATGAGCCACCACACGATGCCGATCGCGATCCACGCCGCTACCAGAATTGCGATCGCGCCGATCACGGTGGCCTCGATGCGCCAGCCGCGGAAGCGGATCAATACATAGCCGGGATCGGACGAGAACCATACGAACGCGATCGCGGCGAGCACGATGATGATGAGCGAGAGGACGAACCAGCGCTTGCCCTTCATGGCTTGGCGCTCCCGCTGCTGACGGCGGAAGCCGGCGCTGGTGGCGGTGTCTGGCTGGTGCGCAGGCTTTTCAGTTGCGCCAACGCACCACCGAGTTGCGGTTCCGGACCTTGGCCGGGTTGCGCGAGCAATCCCGAGATTCGGCTGCGCGCGGTTTTCACGAGGCCGTCGTTGCCGTCGAACTGCGCGGCGAGCACCTTGGCCGCGCGCTGCAATGCGTCGCGGTAAGCGGTCTGGTCGAACGCCAGCATGGCTTCCTGCGCCTGCGCGAGATCCAGCGCCAGCGCCTGCCGCGCGAAATGTGTGTCGGGCAGCGCGGCGCCGTGGTCATCTTCGTGCGAAACCTTCACGATGCCGCTGAAGGAATGCGCGATACGTGACCAGAAACCCGGCTTGACTGGTTTGGCGGGTGCGGCGTCGGGCGTGGCCAACGGCAGTGACGCGGCTTCCCCGCGCAACGCCGAAAGCGTATCGAGTGCGGACTGTCGCGCAGGCGGTGCCGCGGCGGCCAGTGCATCGCGCTCGGTGATTGCGCTGACGCGCACCGGCGCGAACGCCGGGTTCTGTACCTGCGCCAGTACCGCGATGGCTTGCGTATAGGCCTTCAACGCGCCTTGCGTGTCGTGGAACAGTTCGAAGCGCTGCTGGCCGGCGCGCAACAGCATCTCGGCGTCGTTGAGCAGCAGGGTGTCGTGCCCGGATTGCTGCTGGCCGTTCAGGTTGGTGAGCGCGGTTTCCAGATTGGTGGTGCGGTGGCCCAGGCCCCGCACGGTCGAACGCAGGTCGTCGAAGTTGGATTCGAGCGCGCCGAGCCGGTGGCTGCCGGCCTTGGTTTGCTGATCGCCGGCCGCGAGTTGCGATTGCAGCTCGGCCAATTGCGCGGCGGCTTGTTGGCGCGCGGCCTGGTCGGCGTGTTGCACGCGCGTCAGTTGCCAGGTGCTCCACGCGGCCAGAATCAGGGCGATGATCGCCACGATCGCGGCAGCGGCGGCGAGGCCCGCGCGTGGCTTGCGGGGCGTGGCCGGTTCCGGCCCGTCGGTCGGTGTTACGGTGTCGTCGCTCATGCGTGGCATGCTAGCAGGGAGGCGTTGTGGTGCGATCGTCCGTGATCGCTGCCTCGTCGGGTGGTATGTCCAATCGATACCGCTTCGGGTTCGGGAGCACCAAAACGGCCATCCATGGCCTGACTTTTCATATTGCCGTGCGATCGTCCGTGATCGCTGCCTCGTCGGGTGGCGCGCACGGCTGATCCGGCTTCGGGTTCTGGAGCACCAGAGCGGCCATCCATGGCCTGACTTTTCACATTGCGGTGCGATCGTCCGTGATCGCTGTCTCTTCGGGTGGCGCGCACGACCGATCCGGCTTCGGGTTCTGGAGCACCAGAGCGGCCATCCATGGCCTGACTTTTCACAACAGCTGCTTCGAATCGATATTTGAGACAACGGAGGCAAGCATGGCTGCGGCGTGTACCGATGCGGCCCGTATGACGTGCGCGAAACCGACATCGCGTGCGGCATCGGCGAGGCGCTCGCTGCTGGCCACGGCGGTGCCCGCGAGCAAGGCGCGGCGGGCTGTGGCGGGCAATTGGTCGAGGATATTGGCGAGCGATTGTGAGCTCGTCAGCAGCACGAACAACGGTGCATGCGGGTCGCGCAGCAGCGCATCCGAGTGGCGGCGATCCAGCCGTGGCGGCATGCGTCGATACACATATGCCTGCACGACGGCGCCGCCGCGCGCAGCCAGCTCGCGTTGCAACAAGCCGCGCCCGCCGGCAGCACCGATCAGGCCGACACGCTTGCCGCGTACGTCGCGAAGTACCGACAGCGCCAGCAGGCCTTCGCTGTCTTCGCGATCGGGATGGATGACGTCGCACACACCAGCGTGGTGCAGCGCAGCGGCGGTGCCACGGCCGGGTGCGAGCACGCGGGCGCGCGTGCGCAAATCGCACAAGCGCGCGCCGAACCGGACTGCAGCTGGGCTGGTGAAAATCGCTACGTCCGCCGCGAGCGCCTCGCGCAATACCGCGCGCGCAGCGTCCGGGGCGTCGTTGGGAATGAGGCTGGAGCCCGGCAACAGCAACGGCGTACCACCGAGCGCACGTACCTTGCGCGCTAGCGCTGCGCCGGTGCCGGCTGGGCGGGTGATCGCAATGCGCGTGCCGGCAAGCGGGCATTTCGGGAGTGATGGCATGCGTGGATGATAGGCCAGCGAATCATGATCCTGCCCGAAATTTGCTCCGTTCGCGCCGAGTCCTTCGTCAAGCTCAGGACAGGCTACGTGAGCGAGGCGAACGAAGTCGAAGCGTGTTGGTCCTTCGACTTCGCGCCTTCGGCGCCACGCTCAGAGCCTGCCTCGGACTCGATGCGGGGGCGAACGGACATTCAAAGTGGGCACCACTCAACACCCGTAAATCTTGTCGTGCCCATCGCGCCGCGTCACACTGACACGATGAACACCAACGAATCTGCCGCCGCGGCACTCGAATCCCACATCCTCGAGAACATTCCCCTGGCCGACGCCATGGACCTGAAGGTGCGACGCTACACCGGCGATCTGCTCGAAATGACCGCGCCGCTCGCACCCAACGTCAACGACAAGGGCTGCGCGTTCGGCGGCAGCATGGCATCGCTGCTGACGCTGGCCGGCTGGGGCCTGATCGAATTGGCGTTGCGTGCACAGAACCTGCCTTGCGATATCTACGTCGGCGATTCCAAGTTGCGCTACCACGAACCCGTATGGGGCGAACTGCGTGGCATCGCGCGTTTGGGAGAGTCCGGTGCGCTGGAAAAATTGGCCACCTCGTTGCGCGCGCGTGGCAAGGGCCGTATCGACGTGGTCTGCGAAATCATGGGTGAACAACGTGCGGCGGCCACATTGACCGCACGTTTCTTTGCAAAAACGCGCGCGTAGCATCGCGCGATCGGGCACAATCGGTTCCCGGTGGTTGCAAGGAGATCGACATGCGCCGAATCATGATTGCGGGTATTGCGCTGCTGGTGCTGGCTGGCTGCGCCACCTTGCACCAAAGGAACCAGTTGCGCGATCAAACGCTGGATGGTTACGCCGCCGCATTGCGCTGGGGCGATTTCCAGAGCGCGTGGGGTTATGTCGACCCGGTGGTGCGCGCGGCACATCCGTTGACACCGCAACAAAAGGCGCTGTATGCCACGGTGCGGGTTGCCGAGTACGAGGCCAGTGGGCCGACGGATGCTGGCGATGACACCATCGAGCAGACCGCGCAAATCAGCCTGATCGTCAAGACCAGCCAACGCGTTTACAACATCGTCGACCACCAGACCTGGCACTGGGATGCCAAGGCCAAGCACTGGTGGCTGGAAACGGGGTTGCCGGACATTTCGCCGCAGTGAGGCGTTGGGTTGCCGGGCACGCTCCGGCATGTTTGTGCGAAAACCGGGGTCAAAACCGGGGTCAGCGTGCATTTTCGGACTCGGATTGCCGGGTAACGCAGACTTCCCGCGAAAGTGCACTCTGACCCCGGTTTTGCTTCGGATGCAGCATTTCCCGTGTTCATCGATAATGCGCGGTCCCCATTGGATCAAGACGCCGCGATGCACGAGTTTCTGACCCGCCTGCCGCAATTCATCAGCCACAACGTCTTGTTGGTGGCCGCGTTCATCGTGATCATCCTTGCACTGATTGCGCTCGAAGTGTCGCGCAAGTTTCGCGGCTTCCGCGAGCTGACGCCTGGTGCGTTGGTGCAGCTCATCAATCGCGGCGAGCCGCTGGTGATCGACCTGTCCGCGATCGCCGACTACGAGAAAGGCCACATCACCGGTTCGAAGCACATCGCACCCAGCCAGTTCGATCCCGAGAACAAGGATCTTGCCAAGGCCAAAGACCTGCAAATCGTGACCGTGTGCCGCAGCGGCGTGGAATCGGGCAAAGCGGCCAAGCGGCTGGTCAAGGCCGGTTTCACCAACGTCGCCACGCTGGCCGGCGGTATCAAGGCTTGGCAGCAAGCGGATTTGCCGCTGGCGAAAGGCAAGCGCTGAACCATTCTCCCCCTTCGCTTGCGAAGCGGGATTAAGGGGGATGTGCTTTTGCATGTGACGCGGCCGGGCGCATCCCCCCGATGCTGGCGCATCTCGCGCTTCGCGCGCGTTCGCTTCGCTCCGCCCTTCGCAAGCGAAGGGGGTGCCAAGAAGTTTTGCCAGGTCAGGCGCCCCGCAGCACGGCCAGGAAACGCTCGCCGTAACGTTCCAGCTTGTGCGCGCCGACGCCGCTGATGGCGGCCAGCGCCTCACGGTCTTTGGGGCGCTCGCGCAGCATCGCGTACAAGGTGGCGTCGTGGAAGATCACGTACGCCGGCACGCCCTGTTCCTTGGCCAGCATCGCGCGGGTGTCGCGCAAGGCATTCCACAGCGGCTCTTCATGCGGCGCGATGTCAAGGCTGCGGCGGTTGCCCGAGGCGCTGGTGCGGCGACTGGCGCGGCGTTGCGCGCGGTCCGGTTCCTGGCGCAGGTGGACGGTTTCGTCGCCGCGCAGCACCGGATGCGCAGCCGCGGTCAGGCGCAAGCTGCCGTAGCCTTCCAGATCGGGACTGAGCAGGCCCCGTGCGACCAGTTGCCGGAACACGCCGCGCCATTGCCGCGCGTCGAGTCCGGTGCCGATGCCGTGCACGGACAAATGATCGTGCCCTTGCGCCTGGATCCGCTCGTTGTCCTTGCCCAGCAACACGTCGATCAGGTAGCCGACGCCGAACCGCTGGCCGGTGCGGTACGCGCATGACAGCGCCTTCTGCGCGGCCTCGGTGGCGTCCCAGGTGGGCGGCGGGTCGAGGCAGTTGTCGCAATTGCCGCAGGGTTCTTGCAGGGTTTCGCCGAAGTACGCCAGCAGTTGCTGGCGGCGGCAGCGGGTCGATTCGGCAAACGCCAGCAGCGCGTCGAGCTTGCCGCGTTCCAGCCGCTTGCGCGCTTCGCCGGCATCCGACTGCTGGATGAATTGCGCCAGCGTGACGAGGTCGCTCAACCCGTAGGTCATCCATGCGTCGGCGGGGAGGCCATCGCGGCCGGCGCGCCCGGTTTCCTGGTAATAGCCTTCCAGACTTTTCGGCAAGTCCAGATGCGCGACGAAGCGCACGTCCGGTTTGTCGATGCCCATGCCGAAAGCGATGGTCGCGCACACGACGATGCCATCTTCGCGCAGGAAGCGCTGCTGGTTGGCGGTGCGCGTGGCCGTGTCGAGCCCGGCGTGGTAGGGCAGTGCCTCGATGCCCTGCTCGCAAAGCCACGCCGCGGTGTCCTCGGCCTTGCGCCGCGACAGGCAATAGACGATCCCTGATTCGCCCTGGTGACCGGCCAGGAACGCCTTCAATTGCTGGCGCGGCTGGTCCCGCTGCGCGACGCGATAGCGGATGTTGGGTCGGTCGAAACTGGAGATGAACTGGCGCGCTTGGTCGAGCGCGAGGCGTTCGACGATTTCGCGCCGGGTCGGGGCGTCGGCGGTCGCGGTCAACGCGATGCGCGGCACATTCGGAAAGCGCTGGTGCAATACCGTGAGTTCGCGGTACTCGGGACGAAAATCGTGGCCCCATTGCGACACGCAGTGGGCCTCGTCGATCGCGAACAGCGACACCTTCGTGCGTTCGAGCAGGTCCAGGAAGCGCGCGGTGAGCAACCGCTCGGGTGCCACGTACAGGAGTTTCAGTCCGCCGCCGACAAACCGCCGCTCGACGTCGTTTTGCGCCGCCGCGGCGAGGCTGGAATTGAGGAACGCCGCCGCCACGCCGAGCTGGTGCAACGCTTCCACCTGGTCCTGCATCAGCGCGATCAGCGGCGAGACCACGACCGCGGTGCCGTCCCGCAGCAACGCGGGGATTTGGTAGCACAGCGACTTGCCACCGCCGGTCGGCATCAACACCAGCGCGTCGCCGCCGTGTACAAGCTGTTCGATGATGGCCTGCTGGCGGTCGCGAAAAGCGCCATACCCGAATACATCGCGCAGCACCGTTTGGGCCTGCACGGCCAGGTCGGGCGCGGCAACGCTCACAATTCCTCGGTTTCGGTGACCTTGGCGCGCCGCATCAGCCACGCGACACCGCGCAGGTCGGCAAGGCCGACCCACAGGCGATCCAGCATGCCGTACTTCGAAACCCCGCGGGTGCGCGGGCGATGCCCGACCGGAATGCTGACACTTTCGAACCCTGCGCGTTTGACCAGTGCCGGCAGGTAGCGATGCATGTGGTCGAAGTAGGGCAGTGCGAGAAAGGTTTCGCGTTCGAACAGTTTCAGGCCGCAGCCGGTATCGGGGGTGGCGTCGCGCAGCATCCGCGAGCGCACGCCGTTGGCGATCTTCGAGGAGATGCGCTTGTTGAAGCTGTCGCGGCGGGTGACGCGCCAGCCGGCGAACAGTTTCACTTTCGCGTCAGCGGTTTTGCGTGCCTCGATCAACTTCGGAATGTCGGCCGGATCGTTCTGGCCATCGCCGTCCAGTGTCGCGATCCAGGGTGCTCGTGCCGCGCGCACGCCGTTCCTGATGGCGGTGCTCTGGCCGCTTTGCGCGAGGTGCCGTACGATGCGCAGTTCTGGATGTTTTGCGCGTTCGGCTTTCAGCACGTCGAGCGAATCGTCCGAGCTTGCGTCGTCGACATACACGACTTCGTAATCGACATGGCCGCGCAGCGCGGCGGCGATCTCGGCGAGCAACGGCGGGATGTTGTCGCGCTCGTTGAATACCGGCACGACCACGGACAGTTCGGGCATCAGAAGTGCCTGGAAGCGGGAGCGGGGATTATCGCCGATGCGGCATGTGAGCGCATGCCCCGGTAGGCCGGATCAAGCCGTGGTAGACGGCGGATCCGGCGCTGCGCGCCTTGATCCGTCCTACGTCCCTCGAAGCTGATTCGGCGGAAACTGCTTTGCGGGTTCCGCCCTGGTGTGCTTTCACCGCAGTTTGTCGAGAATGCCTTCCAGTGCGTCGGCGCTGTGATAGTTGATCACCAGCTTGCCACGACCGCCACGGCCTTGCGTAATTTCGACGCGGGTGCCGAGTGTGTCGGACAGCTCGCGTTCGAGCGAGGCGATATCGGGATCAGTGTTGCGTGACTTTGACGTGCCTGAAGATTTCGGCATCTGCGCAAGCCGCACGGCTTGCTCCAGTTCGCGCACGGACCAGCCCTTGTCGGCGGCTTTTTCAGCCAACGCAATGGCGCGCGGTTTCGGCAGGGTCAGCAATGCGCGCGCGTGGCCCATTTCGATGCGACCGTCTTCGAGCAGATCGCGGATCGCTTCGGGCAATTCCAGCAGCCGCAACAGATTGGCGACGGCGGCGCGTGAGCGACCCACGGCGTCGGCAGCTTGTTGCTGGCTCAGCTTGAATTCGTCGATCAGGCGGCGCAATGCCTGGGCCTCTTCCAGCGCGCTCAGTTCCTCGCGCTGGATGTTCTCGATCAACGCGATCGCCAGTACCGACTGCGCCGGAATGTCGCGCACGACAGCCGGAATCTCGGCCATGCCGGCGATTTTCGCGGCGCGCCAACGGCGTTCACCGGCGATCAGTTCGTACTGGCCGCGGCCGACATCGCGCACCACGATCGGCTGGATCAGGCCTTGCGACTTGATCGACGCTGCCAGTTCGTCCAGCGCCGCTTCGTCGAAATGGCGGCGCGGCTGGTACTGGCCGGGGCGAATCGACGTGACCGCGAGACTGGCCAGCGTTTCGCCGGCTTCCTGCGCACTGTCGGTTTCGGGAGTGCCCAGCAGCACATCGAGATCGCGGGAACCCAGACCCCGGCGTTTGGCGGCGCTCATGCGGATACCTTCATCATGGGTGTGCGTGGCTGGTCGGCAGGCGGTTGGTTGTTTTTCGGAGATGCGCTTTCGGGCGGCGGCGGCACGTTGCCGGCGTTGCCGCCGATCCGCCGGATCATCTCGCCAGCGAGGCCGAGATAGGCGATCGCGCCGCGCGATTCACGGTCGTAAAGGTTGATCGGTTTGCCGTGGCTGGGTGCTTCGGCAAGGCGCACGTTGCGCGGCACCACCGAACGCAACACCTTGTCGCCGAAGTGCTTGGCGAGTTCGGCCGAGACGTCGTTGCTGAGCGCGGTGCGCACGTCGAACATGGTGCGCAGCAGGCCCTCGACTTCCAGTTGCGGATTGAGGCGCGCGCGCACCGCCTTGATGGTGTCGAGCAGATCGGTCAGGCCTTCCAGCGCCATCGATTCACACTGCACCGGAATCAGCACGCTTTGCGCTGCCGTCAGCGCGTTCAGGGTCAGCAGGTGCAGCGATGGCGGGCAGTCGATCAGGATGATCTGGTAGCGGTCGCCAAGTTTGGTGAGCTGCTCCTTGAGGCGTTGCTCGCGCGCGATGGCATCGGCGAGTTTCAGCTCCGCCGCGGTCAGGTCGCGGTTGCCCGGCAACAGGTCGAAGCCCGCTTCGGTCGTGAGGATCGCGTCCTCGATCGGCGCTTCTTCCAGCAGCACTTCGCAGCCATTCGGTTTGACGGCGCGCTTGTCGACGCCCGAGGCCGACGTGGCATTGCCCTGTGGATCGAGATCCACCAGCAGGATGCGCCGCTTGGTCTCCGCCAGTGCGGCGGCGAGGTTGACGGCGGTAGTGGTCTTGCCGACGCCGCCTTTCTGGTTGGCGATGGCGATGATGCGCGTCATGGGCGGAACCAAAAATCGTGCAAAAGAATCCCTCGGGAACCGTCACGAGCCAATCGGGCAGGCGCCGGAACCGCTTAGCCTACCATCGGCGTGGCGCCGCCGCGGGCCAACTCGATCACGCAGCGCTCACCGTCCGTGCCCGGTACCGCCAGCGGATGCACGGCCAGTAGCCTGAAAGCGTCAGGAATTGACGCGATTTCGGCCGGGTCGGCATGCCCCTTGAGCGCCAGCCAGCGGCCATCCTCGGCCAGCAGATGGCTACCCCAGCCCAGCATGTCGGCCAGGTTGGCGAACGCGCGGGCGGTAACCGTGTCGTAGCGGCCGGTTGCCTCCTGCACGCGGGCCTGTTCAACCACGACGTTCGCCAGCGGTAGAGCGCGCACGGCCTCGCGCAGGAAGCGCGCCTTCTTGCCGTTGCTCTCGATCAGCGTGACGGCGAGGTCGGGCCGGGCAATTGCCAACGGAATACCTGGCAACCCGGCGCCGCTGCCCAGATCGACGAGGGTGTGGCCGTGGATGAACGGCAGCACCGCCAGCGAATCGAGCAGATGCCGCGCCACCATTGCTTCCGGGGCGCGCACCGCGGTGAGGTTGTAGGTGCGGTTCCACTTCGCCAGCAGGTCGAGGTAGGCGAGTAGCTTTGCCTGGGTTCCGGGAGCGAGATCGAGCGACATTGCCGTGAGGCCGTCGGCAAGCAGGCTGGCGAGTGATGAAGGGGAAGGCATGGCGATGTTCCATCAAAACAGCGCGTAGGTCGGGCTGAATGCAATGAAGCCCAACAATCCACCCCGCGCGTTGGGCTTCATTGCATTCAGCCCAACCTACCAGTTGCCCAGTTGCCGGTTGTCTTGGAGGGCCAATAAAAACAGGAGCCCGCACTGAGGCGGGCTCACCGTTTCTCCCTGGCTGGTTCTCTCGGCTCAGGCGGCGAGATTGAGCTCCACCCGTGTCACCAATACCCCGCGTTCGCGCAGGCTGCCGTTCAACGACTGTTTGATGCGCAGGTTGCGCGAGCGCAGGTCCTGGTCGGCGCTGGCGTCGTCGTTGCCTTTCACCGCGTCGCGCAGGCCGAGACGAATCAAATCGTTGGCGCGATCGATCACCGCGTCGGCGCGTTCGGGGTCCAGCACCTGCCACCAGACACGACCGCGCAGGCTGCGCGTGGCCGCCGGTTCGCCTTCCAGGCGTTCATCCACGGCAAGCGTGTAGCCGGTGATGCTGATTTTGTGGGCGATGCGCTCGATCAGCGGCACCACCAAATGCGTGCCTGCCGTCAAGATGCCGGCCGGTTTGCCCAGCCGACGCAATGTGTAGACCTGACCTTCCGGAATCCGTTTGATGCTTGCTGCGGCCACTATGGCGAACAAGGCGAAGATCAAAATGATGGTCAGTGCGGAAATCATCGTAGTTTCAATCAGTTGTCGTTGATTTGAAGTTTCAACCTTCAGAACCATGCACATCACATGGACTGAATTGTGCATTAACTGTAATTTAACTGCAAGCACCTGACTTGGGCATGACCGGAAAACGTCCTGTTCAGGATATCGGCCGGCTGATTACAGAATTGAGGCAGCAGGAATCGTGCCAAGCCGGTACGACAAGTCGAGACACGCGTCACGCAAGCGCTACAATGCGCGGTTCGATGCTTTACGGATGACAGTCATGAGCTACCCCCTGACCCGCATGCGCCGCATGCGCCGCGACGCCTTTTCACGCGCGCTGATGCGCGAAACCGTGCTGACACCTTCCGATTTGATCCTGCCTGTGTTTGTGCAGGAGGGCGCCGGCGAGGTACGCGACGCGGTGCCCTCGATGCCGGGCGTGGCGCGGTTGTCGATCGACGCGTTGCTGAAGGTTGCCGAGCAGGCCGTGCAACTGGGCGTGCCGGCGCTGGCGCTGTTCCCGCATCTGGGTGACGACAGGAAAACCGCTGATGGCCGCGAAGCCTTCAATGATGATGGGCTGGTGCAGCGTGCGGTGCGGGCATTGAAGTCGCGCTTTCCCGAACTCGGCTTGATCTGCGATGACGCGCTCGATCCGTTCACGACGCACGGTCAGGACGGCCTGATCGACGACACGGGTTACATCGTCAACGACGAAACGGTCGCGGTGCTGGTGAAGCAGGCGCTGTCGCAGGCACGTGCGGGCGCCGATTTCGTCGCGCCTTCCGACATGATGGATGGCCGTATCGGTGCGATCCGCGCCGCGCTCGAAAACGAGGGTTTGATCCATACCCGCATCCTCGCCTACTCGGCCAAGTATGCATCCAGTTTCTACGGTCCATTCCGCGATGCGGTGGGCTCGGCGGCGACCCTGGGCAAGGGCTCCAAACACACCTACCAGATGGACCCCGGCAATTCCGACGAGGCACTGCGCGAAGTGCAACTCGACCTCGACGAGGGCGCCGACGCGGTGATGGTGAAGCCCGGCCTGCCGTACCTCGACATCGTGCGGCGCGTGAAGGACCGCTTCGGCGTGCCGACGTTCGTCTATCAGGTCAGTGGCGAATACGCGATGCTGAAAGCCGCCGGTGCCAACGGCTGGATCGACGAGCAAGCCTGCGCGATGGAAGCGCTGCTGTCGATCAAGCGCGCCGGTGCGGATGCGATCCTGACCTATTTCGCGCTGGATGCGGCGCAGTGGATACGGGCACGGATAGCGGCGTAAGGGGTACTGTCCGCCACGCCCCTCACGGCGCGGGCGACGGCCCGTAGTAGTCCCGCAGCAACGCCGCGACGGTGGGTTCGGCGTGCGCAAGTTGCTGCGGATCGGAGAAATGCAATTCGCTGACGACGGCGAAGTATTCGCCGGGGTTGGTGGCCGCGTACGAATCGATCGGGGTTGCGTTGCCGCGGTGAACTTCGTTGACAAGCCGGTCGTAGGCGCGCTGGAAGGTGTCGATCCAGTTGCGCCAACGGATGCTGCGCGGCAGTGGCGGTACACCGTCCGGCGGACCATCCAGCATGTCCAGCTTGTGCGCGATTTCGTGAACGACGACGTTGAAACCCTCCCATGGTTGCAACAAATCCTGCTGCACGGCCGCCCAAGACAGCACCAGCGGGCCGATCTGCCATGCTTCGCCCTGCAACACCTGGTCGCGTTCGGTGACCACGCCGGTGCTGGCATCGTGATGGCTGTGGCGCACCTTGAATTCGCCGGGGTAGACGATCACGCCTTGCCAGCCACGCAGTACGCGAAACCCCATTCGCAACACGGGCAGGCACGCTTGCATGGCGATCAGCAGCCGCTGCGTCGCATCCAGTTCGATCTCGATGGGGTAGAAGCGTTTGCGCTGCAGAAAGCGCGCGGCGAGCTGGCGCAGTTGCTGCCGGTCATCCGTCGACAATCGTTGCGCGAGCGGGCAGGTCGCCAGCGCATCGCGCCAAACGGAATCGTCGATCGGCGGTGGTGGTGGTCGGCGACCTGGTAGCCAGTCGAACCAGTTCATGCGTGCGTTCCGCGATTCGGTCTGACCATGTGCAGGCCGGAAAGGACTTCCTCAAGGGTGGCCTGCAGGATTCGAACCCGATCGTGGGCATTGCGCGACGGGCAGCAGGCGGAATGTGCCGGATCGCGCGGGCGACGCCACACCAATGCGCCGGTGCGATCAGCCCTTCAGCGCAGCCGCATGGTGGCGCAGGTGGTCCTCGATGAAGCTCTGCACGAACCAGTAGCTGTGGTCGTAGCCGGGGTGCATGCGCAGGCTCAGTCGCTGCCCGGCGTTGCGGCATGCCTCGGCGAAGCGTTCGGGTTGGAGTTGCTCGCGCAGGAAGGGGTCGGCTTCGCCCTGGTCGATCAGGATCGTGCCGCCGATGTGCTTGCCCGCGCGGATCAGTTCGCAGGCATCGTGTGCGTTCCAGGCATTGCCGTCGTTGCCCAAATAGCGCGGCAGCGCCTTGCGTCCCCACGGCACCTGGGTCGGCGCCACGATCGGCGCGAATGCCGAGGCCGAGCGGTAGCGGTCGGGGTGGCGCAGCGCCAGGGTCAGCGCGCCGTGGCCACCCATGGAGTGGCCCATGATGCTGCAGCGTGCGAAGTCCGCGGGAAAATGTGCGGCAACGAGTGCCGGCAGTTCGTCGACGACGTAGGTCTCCATGCGGAAGCGTTCCGACCAGGGTGCTTGCGTGGCGTCGAGGTAGAAGCCGGCGCCTTCACCGAATTCCCAGTCGCCGGTCGCGCCTTCGATGCCGGTGTCGCGCGGACTGGTATCGGGCGCAACCAGCAGCAGGCCCAGCTCGGCCGCGACGCGCTGTGCACCAGCCTTGATCATGAAGGTCTCGGGCGTGCAGGTGAGTCCGGCGAGATAAACCACCACCGGGAGTCTGGCGTCCGCGGCCTGCGGGGGTGTATACACCGCGAACGACATCGTGCCGCCGCAGGTCGGCGATTCGTGCCTGTAGAAACCCTGGGTGCCATCGAAGCAACGTTGTTCGGAAATTTTCTCCATCTTCATCGATTCCCTGGACTGCGGAAATGTCGGATCAGTATGCACCAACCGACCACGGGAATCGGGTGCTGGACCAACCAACCCGCGCGGGAGCTGGCGGAAGTGGTCTCGTCCACCACGTGTCACTATCACGTTTGGAGCACACAGTTGTCACGGTTACGTGACAGTCTGCAGGACACTTTGGTCGTTCCGGTCAGGGGGCTGCTCGTAGTGCATTGAATCTACGGCGTTTGCATCGCGTTGAACTTGGCACATCGCATGCAACAGCAACGGTGATAGTACACAGTCGATTTCGGTCGTACGCGGATGGTCAAGGGATGAGATCAGTTCAGTCATTGAATCATGGTGACTATATGCACACGGGTTTCGGTAAGCGCTCCACGCAAGTGTTTTTCGTGGGTTGCCAAGTGCCGTTGGACGTCGGTGTCGGCTGGAAGAAAGAGTCATTTGCAAACCATCAGTCGTTTGTTGCGCGTGATCGCGGGAATTCGTAAAGCGGTTGACACGACGCGAAACGCGAGCAGGTCGGCGGCTGGTTGCAGTTGCAAGCCACGGTGGTACGTGGCGGGTGTCCCATCCTTGCCTGCCGGGAGTTGTGAACACGGATACATGGATCGATCACCCGTACGCGTGTGTTGGGGCTTGTGTTTTTGACAGTTTGGTTCTGACCAGTAGAGGAGGGAGGCACTCATGAGTTTTTCAAAGAGAGACTGTATGCATCGAGTCAGGTTCTGGGTTACCGCGGTCGCATCGCTTGGCTTGGTCGTCGGCGCATCATCGGCGGCTGCTCAATCAAGCGCGACGAGTGCGTCGGCAGCCGTTGCAAAGGCAGCCGAGAATCCGAACCTGTGGCCCGCGCCGGGTCGCAACAACGACCTGACGCGCTACAGCGCGTTGAAGCAAATCAACACCGGGAATGCGTCCAACCTGCAATTTGCATGGAGTCAGTCGCTGGGTTCCCTGCGTGGCCAGGAAGGCCAGCCACTGGTTGTGAATGTCGACGGCAAACCGATGATGTTTTTGGTCAGCGGTTGGCCGAATATCGTGCAGGCACTGGATCTGTCCAACCCTGACAACCCCAAGGCAGTCTGGAATTACGTCAAGAAAGACAACCGGGACCAGACCGCCGTCAGTGTCGCATGCTGCGACACCGTCAACCGCGGTCTCAATTACGCCGACGGCAAGGTGATCTTCCATACCCTGGACGGTTACCTGATCGCTCTGGATGCCAAGACGGGCAAGGTGGACTGGACCGACAAGCTCGCGTACCCGGCGAAGGGTCAGACGATGACTGGCGCGGGTGTGATTGCGGGCAACGACATCATCATCGGCTATGGTGGTGCCGAACTCGCCGCACGCGGCAGCATCGCTGCTTACTCCATCGCTACCGGAAAGCGGGTCTGGAAGTGCTTTGACAACGGCAGCGCCAAGGACGCGTGCATGACCGCGGACACCAACAAGGCGGTTCCGAAGCATGGGACGCTGAAGACGTATCGCGGTGTCAACGAGTATCCGAAGGGCGAATACCTGCGCGGCGGTGCCACGGTCTGGGGCTGGATAAGCTATGACCCGAAGCTGAATCTGATCTACTACGGCACCAGCAACCCCGGCACATGGAGCCCGACGTATCGTTGCGAGTACGACACGTGGGAGAAGTGCAACAACGGCACCCAGGACAACAAGTGGTCGCTGTCGATCATCGCGCGCAACGCGTCGACCGGCAAGATGGTGTGGGCGTACCAGATGACGCCGTACGACGAGTGGGACTACGACGGCGTCAACGGGAACATCCTGGTCAACATGAATATCGACGGCCAGAAGGATCGCCCGGTACTGGTGCATTTCGACCGCAACGGCTTTGCCTACGTCCTCGATCGCAGGACTGGCAAGCTGCTGCGTGCACACAACTATGTGTACGTGAACTGGGCCGAGAAGATCGACGTCGGCGGGACGGATCAGCCGGTCAAGGTAAAGGCCCACTCGCCGTTTGCCATCAACAAGGCCGTACAGGCTTGCCCGGCCGCCATGGGCGGCAAGGACCAGCAGCCGGTGGCAGTCGATCCGAACAATCCCAAAGTGTTCTACGTGCCGACCAACCAGTGGTGCATGGATGACACGCCACTGAAGCGCACCAGCACGCAACAGGGCTCGGGTTACGCGTTCGCCAATGTGTACATGTATGAACGGAAGCCCGGTCTTGCCGGCCAGTTCCAGGCATTCAATGTGGATACCGGCAAGATTCTGTGGAAGATTCCGGACAAGTACCCGACTTGGGGCGGTACGCTGGTCACGGCAGGTGGCGTGGTCTTCTATGGTGCCCTCAACGGTGACTTCCGTGCGGTGGACGCGAAGACCGGCAAGATCCTGTGGCAGAAAAAGCTGGGTTCCGGGATCATCGGCAACCCGATTTCGTACAAGGTTGATGGCAAGCAATATGTATCGGTCTTCGCCGGCATCGGCGGCTGGATCGGCTTGCCGGTTGCCGCTGGCCTGAACTTCAGCGACAAGTACGGCGCGATCGGTGCGACCGCGATGGCCAAGGCCACCAAGCTGAACCTGGTTCCGCAGGGTGGCACCTTGTATACGTTCCGCCTGGGCGGATCAGGGCAACAGCACGTCGCGGAGGCCAACAAGTGACGGAATGTCCACCGCTGATTTGCAGAGGCATTCGAACAGCCTTTGCGTAGTGAAGCCTGCCGGGGTTGCTTGGTGTGCAACCCCGGCACCTCTTTCCCCAGGTGTCGTGTGCCAGCATCGACCATTGGAGTTCAGTTGAAAGTGCGCCGCATGAAATTCGGTATCGCGATGTTTGTCGGTTGCCTCGCGCTGCTGTTCGCTGGATCGGCGTCGGCACAGGAAAAAACCTATTACAACCTCGACTTGAAATTCAGCGAGCTGACCGCAGCGGAACGGACAGCCGCAAAAGAGGCCGCGTTGCATCGGCAGATGCGGCCGCTGACCGCTTGTGCCGACCCCGCCAATATGCCGTTTTCGGACCGCAACGGTGACGGCATCGACAATCAGATCGTCAAGGTGCTGGCCAAGGCCATGCATACGACGGTTGGGTTCTACTGGATGTCGTACATAAGTCATGGTTTCCTGAAGCGGGCATTCGGCACCGCGGCCGAACCGCTTGGACACTGTGATCTCCTGATCAATATCCCGGTCGGTGTTTCCGGCGTGCTGCTGACCGAGCCGATTTACCGGTCGACATACGTTTTCGCGTATCGCAAGGACAGCGGGATCCATATCAAGAGCCTGGCTGATCCTGCCCTGAGGAAACTCCGCGTCGGTGTGTACGAAACCTCGGGTTTGCGTCAGGCGCTCGCCGAGAACGGACTCAAGAACGGCCTCCAGATCCTTTCCGTCAGCTACGACACCGCAGGCGACAGCGGGGCCCGGCAGCAATGGCGGCAGGTCGAACAGGTGGTGGACGGCAAGCTCGACGTGGTGGGGGTGTGGGGTCCGTTTGCCGGCTACGTCAAGGCCAGGAAGCACGCACCGATCGTGCTGCAACCGGTCAACCTGATGTCCAACGACGTGCAGCTGGAATTCACGATGGCCATCGGCGTGCGTGAAGACGACGTGGTTCTGAAGTATGCGTTGGACAACGCACTGAATGCATCGGCAGGCAAGATCGAGGCCATACTCGACGGTTTCGGTGTCCCGTTGGTGAAATGCAGCGAATGCGTCGTTCCGGGCACCCTGCCTTCGCACGGCGCCTATTCAACGGGGTCCAGCGCCTATGCGCGCTACCTGCAGCCACTGGCTCCGGACCTGACCCACATCGACAAGTCCCAGGCGGCTCCAGGCGAGATCGTTACGGTACGGGACGTGAAGAAATCGCTTGCGGCGGGCGCCAATCCGAACGCCGAACTCGCACAAGCGGTGTTGGCGTCCGACCCGGCGCGCATCAAGTTTCTGGCCGCACACGGGGCCGATCTCAACGCGCGCGACAGCATGGGGGCCACACCGCTGACGAGTGCGACCAGCGCGCGCGATTCCGCGACCGTCAAGCTGCTGCTCGAGCTGGGCGCGAATGCCAACACCCGCAACGGGGATGGCCTGACGCCGCTGATGGAGGCGGCTTACCGCGATCACGTGCCGTCGGTGCAGGCGCTCCTGCAACACGGTGCCAGCCTGACCATGAAGGACCCCGAAGGATTGACGCCGCTCTGCATCGCGCTCAACAGCCGCAGTTTCCTGGCCGCGTCGGCGCTGATCAAGGCCGGTGCCTCACCCAACGTGCAATGCGGCGCCAATCACCTGACTCCGTTGATGATCGTGGCGACACATCTGAAGGCAGGGAAGTCCGGCAACGTCCCGGTCGACGGCGGCCAATACCTGAGTGACGGGGTTTCCCCGCTCGAGGTCGGTCGATTGCTGGTCGGCAAGGGTGCCGACGCGAACGCCCGGAGCCGGGGCGGGGTGACGGCGCTGATGATTGCGGCCGGGTATGACAACGCGCCCCTGATCGGCTTGCTGATCCAGGCCGGGGCGAAAATCGACGCCCGTTCCGACGACGGCAAGACCGCGCTGGATATGGCCAAGGACAACGGCAATGATGCGGCGATACGGACACTCAAGCTGATGACCCGGTTCGCCGCCCCGCAAGGCTCGGGTGGCGCCGCGGCGGAGCCGTCGCGATGAAGTTGCGCCGATTCGGCATCGGTGCCAGCGTGCTTGCGTTGGTACTCGTGGGGGCCAGCGCCGCGGCGCCGCCGACGAGCGCGCAGGCGGCCAGCAAGAGCGGTACGCTCGTGACGCACTACGTGTATCTTGGCAAGGCGTACCGGGAGTCGCCGCCATTGTCGCTGATCAAGCCCGTGCTTCCGGACAAGGGTCTGGCGGGTGCGCGCCTGTCGAACGACCAGAACAATCTCACCGGCAGGTTCACGGGAGACAAATTCGTACTCGACAAGGTGATCGTGCCGCAGGATGGCAATGTTGCCGCGGCGGCAAAGAAGCTCCTGGCTGCCGGGCAGCGGCTGATCGTCGCCGACCTGAAAGCCGCGGACCTGCTGGCGGTCGCGGACCTGCCGAACGCAAAGAACGCGATCATCCTGAACATTCGTGCGCAGGATGATGTACTCCGCCAGAGGCAATGCAGGATCAACGTTTTCCACCTTGTCCCGAGCTACGCGATGCGTGCCGATGCGCTGGCGCAGTACCTGGTGTGGAAGAAGTGGACCCGGTGGTTTCTCGTGCGCGGCAGACAGCCGGCCGACATTGCCTATGCCAATGCCGTCAAACGCGCAGCCAGGCTCTATGGCGCCAAGATCGTGGCGGAACGTGCATACGAGCTCCAAACCGGTGCGCGCCGCGTGGATACGGGATATCAGCAGATCCAGACGCAAATGCCGATGCTGACGCGCGGGGTGCCGGATTATGACGTGGTGTTCGTCGCCGACGAGAGCAATTCGTTCGGCCTGTACCTGCCGTATCGGACGACCGATCCGCGGCCGGTCGTCGGCACCTATGGCCTGGTGGCAACGGCCTGGGGTCCCAGTTACGAGTCGTACGGCGGTTTGACGTTGCACCATGACTTCCGCAAGTTGGCGGGCCGCGAGATTACCGAACGCGACTACGAGGCATGGCTGGCGGTCCATTTGTTCGGAATGGCCGTGATGCATACCAAGAGCAATGACGCCGACACCCTTCGCAAATACATCTCCTCCGACAATTTGAAGCTCTCGGGCTACAAGGGCCAGGGCATGAACTTTCGGGCATGGAATCATCAGCTGCGGCAGCCGATCCTGCTCATGGATCCGCTGACACTGATATCGGTCTCGCCGCAGCCGGGTTTTCTGCACCCGACGTACAACACTGACACGTTGGGATTCGACCAGCGCGGAAGCCAATGCGGGTTTGCCAAATGAAGGCGGTTGGCCACCGCCACTGGCATGTGCGGATGGTCGCGGTGTGTTTGCCGCTGATGATTCTTGCATCGTCATCGGCGTGGGCCGCGAAGCTGTTTGTCAGCAACGAGCGCGGCAACACCGTGACGGTGCTGGACAGCAACACGCTCAAGACGATCAAGACCATCCCCACGGGCCAGCGACCGCGTGGCATCGTGGCGGGGCCACATGGCAAATGGGTGTACGTTGCCGTGGGTGACAGCAATCGAATTGACGTCATCGACGTGGCCGAACTCAAGGTCACGCGTCACCTGCCGTCGGGGCCGGACCCGGAATTGATGGCTGTGGGCAACAATGGCAACCGGATCTATATCGCGAACGAGGACAACGCGGAGGTCACGGTGTTGAACGCCCTGACCGGGAAGTCGCTGGCCCAGATTCCGGTTGGCGTGGAACCCGAGGGCATGCGCGTCAGCCCGAACAACCAGCTTACGGTGGCGACGTCCGAAGAAACCAGCATGGCACATTTCATCGACAACAAGACGCTGAAGCTGGTCGCCAATGTGATGGTGGATACGCGTCCGCGCGTGGCCACGTTCACGCCCGACGGCCGTTACGTCTGGGTGTCCTCGGAGGTCGGCGGCACGGTGTCGGTTATCGATGTGGCTACCCACCAGATCGTGCACAAGATCAGCTTTGCAATTCCCGGGATGCGCGCCGAGTTCATCCAGCCGGTGGGTATCGTGATGTCCCGGGATGGCTCGCAAGCGTTCGTCGCGCTTGGGCCGGCCAACCACGTTGCGGTAGTCAACACCAAGACCTGCAAGGTCACGCACTACATCCAGGTGGGGCAGCGGCCCTGGCACATGGCGCTGTCTTCCGACGGTTCGACGCTTTACGTCGTCAACGGCCTGACCAATGACGTGACAGTCGTCGATGTCAAGTCACTCAAGCCCAGGGTTTCGGTACCGGTTGGTCGTTTGCCATGGGGTATCGCGATCGTACCGTGAGCGTTTCCGGCGCATGGCGGCGGGCTCGCTGTAGCACCGCAACCGGAACGCCCTGATTGTTCGTTTGCAGGAAAGGAGGATCAAATGTTCCACAAGACGGTATATGAACTGAGCGCTGTGGTCGCTGCGGCAGCGGTCGGCGTGGGCTTGATGTTTGCGATGAGTCCCGGCAATTCAGTGGCGGCGGCACCGGCAAAAGGGGTCACGATTCATGTGCCGGCAACCTACGAGTCGATGGACAAGGACCACGACATGATGGTCACAGACAAGGAAGCGAAGGCTGCCATGCCGAACTTGAACATCAAGGCCGCCGACAAGAATGGTGACGGTCAGCTGGATCGCGTCGAGTATCTGGATTTGCAGCAGGCAGTCGCAGACGGGACCTGGACCAATGCGGTTCCCAAAAAGGAAGTCGTAAAGAAAATCAAGGGATACGACGACAATCCGGTGGACGTGGTCAAGAATGCCCCGAAAGGCACGCTGAAGGATCCCTACGATCCGGCCAACGCCACCGTAGCCGCCGAGGGTCACCAGCAATTTCTCAATCACGGTTGCAATGCCTGCCATGGCGGCAATGGCGGTGGTGGCATGTGTCCGCCACTCGACAACGGCGTTTGGATTTACGGCCCAAGTGACGATACCTTGTTCAGGCTCGTGACACTGGGAAGCCGGAAACTGCAGGAAGCGGGATACTCCAGAGTCCACGAGGAGACTCCCGCCTTCATGCCGCAGCAAGGCGGTACGACCGTGACGAAGGCGGGTGAACTCTGGAAAATCATCACCTGGATCAAGTCGATGAACATGAAAAACAAGGGCTAGGCATGGACGGCAGGTGTTTCGCAATGACGTTGCGCGGCGATGTGGTACGACCGCAGGAGGGCGGATCGCCGCGCGGCTGCGTTGCGGCCGGGTGATGCATGACGACCACGGAAGCTGTCTGCGTTCAGGGAAATCCGACGGTGCGGCGGGCTTCGCCCCCTGTCGTGGCCCGGGTGGAATACGATTCCGCTGCGCGTGCGTTGGTTGTGCTGCAGCATCAAGGTAGTCGCTGGGGCCGTGAGCGCTCGGGATGCGTTGTGGACTGCCGTTCGACCATCAGCGTCACGACAAACTTCCGAGGAGGAATAGGGTGTTGACGGGTCGGATCGCGCGGATCATCGGGCTCATCGGCACTGCACTCGCGATGACGATGTGGGGCGCTGCCACGCATGCGGAGGGCGCGCCCAAGCCTCCCGAGTTGCGGATCGGGGTGCTTGAGTTCGGCACGGTCAGTTGGGAGATCGATACCGTCGAGAGGCTGGGCCTCGCACGCAGGCACGGGATCCGGCTGGACGTGGTGCCATTGGCATCCGAGAACGCCCTGAAGGTGGCGTTGCTGGGCGGCAAGGTCAACCTGATCGTCTCGGATTGGTTCTGGGTCGCGACGCTTCGGTCGCGTGGTCAGGATTACCAGTTTGTCCCGTACTCGAAGGCGGTGGGGGCCGTCATCGTCAATCCGAAGGCGGGAATCAAGTCGCTCGCCGACCTCAAGGGCAAAAGAATCGGTGTCGCTGGCGGTCCGGTGGACAAGAGTTGGTTGATCGCGCGTGCTTACGCTCGCAAGGAGTACGGGATCGACCTGAAATCCGACGCAAAACCACAGTTTGCCGCACCGCCGTTGATCAATCACCTGATGCTCGACGGCAGGCTGCCGGCCGCAATCAATTTCTGGCAATACAGTTCCCGCCTCGTCGCGCAGGGGATGCAGCCGGTGATAACGGTGGAGCAGATGCTCAAGGGGCTGGGCGTCAAGACCGTCCCGCCCCTGCTGGGTTGGGTGTTTTCGCAACGTTGGGCAAAAACCCACGGCGATGCCTTGCGGGCCTTCATTGCCGCCACCTACGACGCCAAGCAGGTGCTGGCCCGTTCGGACGCGGCCTGGCAGCCGCTGAAGAGCAAGGTCAAGCCCGAAAACGAGGCGGTCTTCGCCGCGATCCGGCAGGGCTATCGGGACGGCATAGTTCACCACTTTGGTGCACCCGAAATCCGCGCGGCTGAACAACTGTTCCACGTGGTTGCTGACGAAAGCCATGGCACCCTCACCGGTGGCATGAGCGAGTTGCCACCGGATGTGTTCTGGAGCGGATTTCGTCAGCCATGAGGTTTCCTGTCCGTCGCCGTGGCCCGGGCGACGTGCCCCGAATCGCCCGTTGGAAGGAGCCACGCGCGGCGGCGCGGATATGGTGGCGCGGGCTTGGACTGCTGTTGGGGCGCAGCTGGCTGTGGCGGAGCGCTTCGCTCATCGGTTTGGCGGTGATCTGGGAAGTTGTGGCGCGACTCGTGGACAGCAACATGCTGCCGACACCGGTCGCGGTGCTGGCCGCGGTGTATCGCTACACCCGCAGTGGCCAGCTT
>JBOHYW010000009.1:0-40182 GCA_050738155.1 Rhodanobacteraceae bacterium | reverse complement strand
CGTTACGTGTATTTCGCGGTGCGCGAGGGCGCCCGCCTGCTCGGGGCGGCGCCCGGTTTCATCACCAACTACCGCCTCGATACCACCGTCCAGGGTGGCCTGCGCCGTGTCACCGAAGCGGCGGCGCGGGTTTTTCCCAAGTTGCTCAACATCCCGATGCTGGCGCTCGGCTCGCCAGTCACCGAGCGTTGCCGGGTCGGGTTTGTGCCGGACGCCACGCTGGAGCAACAGGTGGCGTGGCTGGACCAGATCCTTACCCGGATGGAAGCGTTTGCGGGTGAGCTTCGACTCGGCATGCTGGCGATCAAGGATGCACCGCGCGACGAGCCGATCTGGCAGCGGGTCTGCCCACGCCATGGCTTGCGCGCGCTGCCCGGCCTGCCAGGCGCGACACTCGACATCACGTGGCGTGATCTCGATGGTTACTTGGCAGCGTTGGGTCCGGCGACCCGCAAGGATTTGCGACGGAAATGGCGTGCCCGCGGCATGCTCGGCATCGCATGGCGCAGCGACATTGACGGTGTCGCCGACGACATGCAGCGGTTGTATCGCGAGACGCTCGCGCATGCCGAGCTGTCATTCGAGGAATTGACCCCCGCCTATTTCGAGAACGTGCTGCGCAACATGCCGGGCCGCGCATTCTGCGTGACCTACCGGGAACACGATCGGCTGGTGGCGTTCAACCTCGTGCTGCAGGACGGGCGGCGCCTGCTCGACAAGTTCCTTGGCATGGACTATGCGGCGATGGACCGCTACAACCTCTACCACGTGAGCTGGCTGGAAAACATCCGCCATTGCGTTGACGAGGGCCTCGCCGTGTACGCAAGCGGCCAGGGCATGCAGCAGGAAAAAATGCGGCTCGGCAGTACGCTGCATCGCAACGCGCTGTGGTATCGGCATCGCAATCGTTTTCTCGACGGCGTGTTCGCGCGCGTGGAAAGACTGGCGTGGCTCGATCACGACGACGGTTCGACGCCAGGCTCGAAACCAGCGCCGTCGCGGGTACACCGCGCATGAGCGCGGCCGTGGCCGGACGTCGTCGGATCGCGCCGATCCTGCTGGCGTGGGTGGTGCTGCTGATCCTGGAAACGACCGGGCAGGTCGCCTTGAAGAAGGCCGGCTTGAGCGTCGGCGTATTCGAACCGAACCTGCAATCGTTGCTGGCGGCGTTATCCACGCCATGGCTGTGGCTGGGAATCGGCTGTTACCTCGGCCAGTTCGCGGCCTGGATGTCCATCCTGGAAAAGTCCGCGCTGTCGACCGCCTTCCCGACCAGCGCGATTGTGTTCGTGAGCGTGATGATCGCGTCGTGGGCCGTGTTCGGCGATCCGATGGGTTGGGAAAAGATTCTCGGATCAGCCATCATCGTCGCTGGTATTCTGTTGCTGGGCGGCGACGACGAGCCAGATTCTTCACCGGGAAACAGCGACGATGTCGAAGGGAGAGCGCAGTGAGCGACGACTTCATGCCAGATAACGTCGGGCCAGATAACGTCGGGCCAGATAACGTCGGGCCAGATAACGTCGGGCCAGACAACGTCCGAAAAACCGTGTTTTCGATCATTGCCAAGGAAGCCGGCATCGACGAGGGCAAGGTCACGCTGGATTCCACCCTCAAGGACCTCGAGATTCCGTCGCTCGACGCGATCCAGATCATTTTCGAGATCGAAGATCACTACAAGATCCAGATGCCCGACCGCGACCCCAACTTCGATACCGACTCGGTGAAGGGGTTGGTGGAAACCGTCGAAAAGTTGCTGGCCGAGAAAGCCGCGAATCCACCGTCTGCCTCGCCGCCTTCGGCACCACCGTCCGCTTGAACACCGTCAATGGCAACCCTCGTTTCCGTTGGCCGTGAGAAGCATTGGACATGGATCAACATGGATGAACACGGATTTGATGCATTCATCCGTGTAAATCCGCGTAAATCCGTGTCAAAAGCTTTTCTTCCTGTTCCGGCCGCAGCATGAATCGCCGTGTCGTCATCACCGGGGTCGGTGCGATCTGCGCGCTCGGCCACGACGCACGCACGGTCTGGACCGGGATGCGCGAGGGCCGAAGCGCAATTGGTCCGTTGCACGGATTCGAAGACCAGGACATGCGGGTCAAGGTCGCCGCGCAGGTGCGCGATTACGAGCCCGCGCAGCACTTCGATGCGAAGAAGCTGCTGCTGCTGGATCGCGTCTCGCAATTCGCGTTGATCGCCGCGCGTGAAGCGGTCGCGCAATCCGGCATCGATTTCTCGCATGACGGTTTGCGCGCACGCAGCGCCTGCGTGCTCGGCACCGGCACCGGCGGCGAAGTCACCAATGATGAATGCTCGCGCCGCCTGTACGCCGAAGGCAATCCGAGACTGCACCCGCTCTCGATCGTGCGCCGGATGATGAGCGCGCCGGCTTCGCAGGTGTCGATCGAGTTTGGTTTGAGTGGCCCGTCGTTTGCGGTATCCAGCGCCTGCGCGTCATCCAATCACGCGTTCGCGCAAGCCTTCGCACTCGTGCGTTCGGGCGCCGCCGACGTGGCGCTGGCGGGTGGTACCGAAGCCTGCCTCACGCTCGGCGTGCTGCGTGCATGGGAAGCCATGCGGGTGCTGGCCGACGACACTTGCCGGCCGTTCTGCAAACAGCGGCGCGGCTTGGTATTGGGCGAAGGCGCCGGCATGGTCGTGCTGGAAGACTTCGACCACGCGCGTGCGCGCGGCGCGGAAATCCTCGCCGAATTCGCTGGTGCCGGGATGAGCGCTGACGCCGGCGACATCGTGCTGCCGTCCGCCGATGGCGCGGCGCGCGCGATGGCAGCCGCACTCAAGGACGCGCAGCTCGATGCCAGTGACATCGACTACATCAACGCACATGGCACCGCGACACCCGCCAACGATCCCACCGAAACCAAAGCGATCCATCAGGTGTTCGGCGAGCGCGCGAAGAACCTCGCGGTATCGTCCACCAAGTCCGTGCACGGCCACGCACTCGGCGCCGCCGGCGCGCTGGAAATCGTCGCCGCGCTCGGCGCCCTGCGTGAAGGCGTGATCCCGCCCACCGCCAATTTCATCGACCCCGATCCCGAGTGCGAACTGGATTGCGTGCCGAACGTTGCGCGCGCAGCGCCGGTTCGCGCGGTGTTGTCGAACGCGTTCGCATTCGGCGGATTGAATGCCGTGGTGGCACTCAAGCGCGCGTCGTAGAGCGCGAGAACCCCGGACTCGATCCGCGGGCATCCCGCCGAATGGCACGCAACGGGTTGTCACCTACTACAAAGCGCAGCGAGTAGGTTGGGCTGACGCCGGCTTCATCGGCGGAAGCCCAACGTCGCCAGCACATTGTGTTGGGCTTCGCAAAGCTCAGCCCAACCTGCGAGTTCAGGCTATCTGTCGCGCGGCGTGCGCAGGTGGAAACGCGCGATCGAGCCAATCCGGTACTGGAATCCCCTTGCTGCGCAGGAATTCGGGATTGAAAAGTTTTTTCGAATAACGCGTACCGGCGTCGGCCAGCACCGTGACGATGACGTGGCCGGCGCCGAGTTCGCCTGCGAGGCGGATCGCACCGGCGACGTTGACGCCGGACGAGCCGCCGAGGCACAAACCTTCTTCGGTCAGCAAGGTGTGCAGCAGTGGCACCGATTCCGTATCCGGAATGCTGTAGGCGGTATCGACCTGCGCACCCTCGAAGTTGGCGGTGATGCGGCTGGAGCCGATGCCCTCGGTGATCGAATTGCCTTCGGCCAGCAGTTCACCATGATTGATGAAATGCGCCAACGCGGAACCTGCCGGGTCCGACAATGCAATCCGCACGCCGGGCTTGTGCGTCTTGAGCGTGCTGGCCACGCCGGCGAGGGTGCCGCCGGTGCCGGCCGCACACACGAACCCGTCCACCGCGCCGTCGGTTTCGTTCCAGATTTCCAGCGCGGTGGTCGCGGCGTGGAAATCGCGGTTGGCGGTGTTGTCGAATTGGTTGGCAAACCACGCGCTACCCGGCTCGCGCGCGTTCCATTCGTCGGCGAGCGTTTGCGCGGTGTGCACGTAGTGCTTGGGGTCCTGGAACTTGGCTGCCGGGACCAGCCTGACTTCCGCGCCGGTCAGCCGCAGTGCCTCGATTTTTTCGGCGCTCTGGGTATTCGGCATCACGATCACACTGCGATAGCCGCGGCTCGCGCCGAGCAGCGCCAGGCCGATGCCGGTGTTGCCGGCGGTACCTTCGATGATCGTGCCGCCTGCGCGCAGCAGCCCGCGCTGCTCGGCGTCGTTGAGCAGCCCCAGGGCGGTGCGATCCTTGATCGAGCCGCCCGGGTTCAGCCACTCGGCCTTGCCGAGAATTTCGCAGCCGGTCGCCTCGGACGCGCGCCGCAGACGAATCAGCGGCGTACGCCCGACGGTGGCGGCGAGGTCGGCGCGGGCGTGGATCACTCTGTCGGGGCCTTCGCGTAGCGCAGGTACGACTTCACCTTGCGCAATGGGCCGAACTGCTTTTCGGCATCTGCATCGGCAAGCTTCGGCGACACCACTACATCGTCTCCGGGCTTCCATTCCACCGGCGTGGACACCGGCAGGCGATCGGTGGTTTGCAGCGCGTCGAGGGTGCGCAGGATTTCATCGATGCTGCGGCCGACGCTCGGCGGATAGGTCAAGATGGTGCGGATCTTGAGCTGCGGGTCGATGAAAAACACCGCACGCACCGTCACTTTCGGGTCGGCCTTGGGGTGGAACATTCCGTACAGTTTGGCCACCTCGAGGTCCGGATCGGCAAGGATCGGAAAGTTCAGTTCGGTACCGCCGACGTCGGCGATGTCCTTGGCCCAGCGATTGTGGTCGTCGACCGGATCAACCGCCAGCCCCAGCAGCTTGGTATTGCGCTGGTCGAATTCGGCCTTGCGATGGGCAAACGCGCCCAGCTCGGTGGTGCAGATCGGCGTGAAGTCCTTGGGGTGCGAGAACAGCACGACCCAGTGGTCGCGCGCAAAGGCGTTGAAGTGCAACGATCCCTGGGTGGAATCGAGGGTGAAGTCGGGGGCGGTTTCGCCCAGTTGCAGACTCATGGTGAATTCCTCGTGTGTGGATGGTGGGGCGGGTGCAAAAAAGTTGCTTCAAGCAGCTTCGGACATGACGCGGGGCGGCCCACTGCTACATCGTTCGGTTTGCTGCACGTGGCCTGTCTGTAACGTGACCTCGCCGACGAGCAAAAGTGCCGGGGAATGCACGTTTTCGGCGTGCGCGAGTCGCGGCAATTCGGCCAATGCGCCGGTCACGACGCGTTGGTTGGGTAGCGAGCCATTCTCGACCAGCGCGAATGGCGTGTCGGCGTCGCGGCCCGCGGCGAGCAATTCACGGGTGACGTTCTCCAGCTCACCGACGCCCATGTAGATCGCCAATGTCTGATTTGGCGCGGCCAACGCACGCCAAGGCGGCGACTGCGAAGCTTCGCCGCCACGCGCCGCCAGCATCGTTACAGACCGCGACAAGCCACGCTGCGTCAATGGTACGCCCGCCGCCGCGGCACAAGCGAGTGCGGCGGTGATCCCCGGAACCACCGTATGCGTAATCGCATGCGCACGCAGGAACGCCAGCTCCTCGCCGCCGCGCCCGAATACCAGCGGGTCGCCGCCGTGCAAGCGCACCACCCGGCGGCCGGCCTCTGCGTGCTTGAGCATCAAGTCGTGGATGCGAGTCTGCGAAGCATCGTGGTCTTCACCCACGCGTTTGCCGACGTCGATGCGTTCGGCGTCGCGACGCGCAGGTTCCAGAATATTCGGGCCGATCAGCCGGTCGTGCAGGATGACGTCGGCGTGCTGCAACGCGCGCAAGGCTTTCAACGTCAGCAACCCCGGATCGCCGGCGCCGGCGCCGACCAGCGTGACCTCGCCGCGGTGGTGCGGTGGATCGCCCGATTGCAGCGCGCGCTCGAAGGTTGCTTCTGCATTCGCGTCACCGATGCGCAGTTGTTGCGGCCATTCGCCATCCAGCAACCGTTCGAAAAAGCGCCGACGTCGGCCCGGTTGCGGGAAACGCCAACGGATACGCGCACGCTCGCGCGCGAGAACGTTGGTCAATGCGGCCAATGATTCATCCAGTTCGGCTTCGAGTCGTTGTCGAATGCGCCTCGCCAGCACCGGCGCGGCGCCACCGGTCGAAATCGCGATCTGCAATCGTCCGCGCCGAACCCGCGCCGGCACATGCAAGCTGGAGGATTCTGCATCGTCGACGACATTGACGAAGACGTGCCGGAGCTGCCCGGCATCAGCGACCGCATGATTGATGTCGGCATCGTCGCTGGCGGCAATCACCAGCCACGTATCATCCAGCCAGTCCAGTTGGAATGCGCCGCCGCGATGCCGGACATGGCCTTGCGCGGCGAGTGTGCGTAGCCTGGCGTCCAACTCGGGCGCAGCAATCGTCACGGCGGCACCGGCTTCCAGCAGCGCGACGGCCTTGCGTCGCGCGACGGTACCGCCGCCTACCACCAACACGGCACGCCCGCGCAGATCCGCAAACAGCGGAAACAGCGGCGGGGGCGTGGAGCCCGATGGCGATGACTTGGACATGCCGGCAGCTTGAGTGCACCGCGTCACAATGTGAAATGAAGATCGGATTGCCCCCCATGCGCACTTGTTATAAGGGCATATGGACGTCTGGATGGCTACATGCTAGTGTGCATCACTCAGGCACCCTAATCGGCGCTCCGCCGGAGCAGCGAACCAGATGTTCCCGAAATGTCCCGCGATGTGTTGACTCCGAGCCAGCGATACGGCGCGCCGTGCGCCACGCCTGCCTTCGATCGCCCCGGGACATTCCGATGACTCTCAACCAACTCCGCTACTTTGTCGCCATTGCCGACGCCGGCCTCAACATCACTCTCGCCGCCGAACGCGTCCACGCCACCCAGCCGGGCCTGTCGCGACAGGTCAAACAGCTCGAAGACGAGCTCGGATTCCTGCTGTTCACCCGCAAGGGCCGCAGCCTGACGTCGTTGACCCTGGCCGGTGACCACGTGCTGGTGCACGCGCGCCGCCTGCTGGACGAGGCCGGCAACATTCGCGCGCTGGCCGCCAACCAGCGTGGCGAACGCCAAGGTCGACTGACGCTGGTGACCACCCATACCCAGGCGCGCTACGTGCTGCCGCAAGCCATCGCCGCCACCCGGCGGGATTTTCCCGGTGTCAGCATTCGCCTGCATCCTTCCGACGAAGCCGAAATCCTGGTGCGGCTCGCGCGCGGCAGTGACGACCTCGCCGTGATCAGCACCAGCGGCGCGGTGCCCGATACCGGTGTCGCGGTGCCATTGTTCCGCTGGCGCCGCGTGGTGTTGGTGCCGGCCGGACACGCCCTCGCGCGGCGCACCAAGCCACCGGGCCTGCGTGAGCTTTCCGCGCTGCCGCTGGTCAGCTACGAATCCTCGCGCAAACCGGAGTCATCGCTCAGGCGCGCGTTCAACGCCGCAAACCTGCCGCTGCAATTGGCGATGACCGCACACGACGCCGACCTCATCAAGACCTACGTGCGCACCGGGATCGGCGTCGGCATCCTCGCCGAAATGGCGATCTCGCCCGAGGACACCGACCTGCGCATGTTGCCGGCCCCCGATGCGCTGCCCGAGTGCATTACCTGGGCGGTGTTGCCGCGCGGTCGGGTACTGCGCGATTACGCGCTGCGCCTGTTGCGCGGAGTCGCACCGCAGATCGACGCCACCGATTTGCGACGCGTGGTCACCGGCAATGCGGAACCCGATTGGCCCGAGCCGCCGGCATGGCGCGAGATGCATCGCGTCGCGACGGCGGCATGACGCGAGCGCCGCGGGGCGGAACCCGCGAAGCGGTTTCCGCCGGATTCGCCTTTGGCGGAAGCAGCTGCGCCGATTCCGCCCTACTCGACTTTGACGTCTGGGAAAGCCGCGCGCTTGGCGCGCTCCCACCACCTTGGCTGGAACCTGCGTAAACGACACAGGCTTGAGCCACTTCACCCACCGCTGTCGCAGCGTCGGCGCCACCGTCGGTCTTGATCAGTCATGCGCGACGTAGCGCGCTCTCCTGGCGCCTCGCCGTCATGCCGGACAGCACGCCATCGCGGCGGATCAAGCCGTGGTAAAGCGCGGCGGCCAAGTGCGCGAGAAACGTCAGGAACAACAGCATCGCCAGCCAGGTGTGCAGATGGCGCAGGACCGCGAACGCGACGGGGCTGGCCGGAAAGATCGACGGCAGGCGCAATGAGTCGGTCAGCATCACTGGATAACCACCGGCCGACTGCATTGCCCACCCGATCAGCGGCATGAGGATCATCAGCGCGTAGAGCAGCCAGTGTGAGACGTGCGCGGCCAGCTTTTGCAACGCGGGAAGGTCTGCAGGCAACGATGGCGGCGGGTTGCGAAGGCGAACGGCAATGCGCACCACGACGAGGATCAGGATCGCGATGCCCAGCGGCTTGTGGATGTCGAGCAGCCATTCGTGACGCTCGGACACGGAAGCCACCATGCCGATGCCGATGAACAGCATGGCGAGGATCATCGCCGCCATCAGCCAGTGCAGCACGCGGGCGGAAAGGGCGAACATGCCTGGAGTACGGTTCATCGCTGGGTCTCCCACTGAGGTTTGACGCGGGTGCGTGCGGTACCCGGCAGATGTGCTTCCTCGCTGGTGCGGCGAAGATAGTCATTGGAGTAGGCGGCCGAGCGCGCGGGCAACAGCGGGTCATCGGAGGCCTCGATGCCGCTCGGCAATACCAGTGGGTCGTAGTTGATGTCACGGCAGGGGCCGCTGGCCTGCGGTTCGATGGCTTGGACCACCAGGGTGCCGGCAGCGACGGTTTGGCGACCGGACGGCCATGCTTTGGTGGCGTCATTGGTGGGGTCGCCGGGGTTGGCCAGGACCACCAGCAGCTTCCAGCGCGCCGGGCCCTGCGCAAGCCGCCGGCGCAGATCGGCCGCCAGGTAGGCGGGATCGTTGGCGGGCGCGACGGCGGCGGTACCATTTGAAGCCTCCGGAAGCATGCTCCAGCGCACCGCGTGCCGGGTACCGCCGGGGCCGACGAATTCGAAGGCGTCGATGCTGTTGTAGCGCTCGGTGGCGAAACTGGCTGGTGGTTTGGCGGTCTTTGCCCAAGCGCGGAAGGCAGCCGTTTCGGGGTGTGCCGCAAAGAATGCCGCCAGCTTCTTCGGATCCGGCTTGCCCGTGGCCGGGTCAGGCTGTTTGGCCTTCAGCAGATCGTAGAAGGCCTGCGGCGTGGACACGGGGAACACAGGCATCGCGTTCATGCCGGTTCGCCATTGCTGCCCATTGGCCAGTGCAAAGCGCAGCGCCATGCTCCGGATCGGCACGCTGCTGTCTGGCGCGTACGGGTTGCTGCCGGGGATCGCAAAGCGCCCGACCACGGGTGTGCGCTGGCCTGCGGCGAACACTTGGGCTACAGAGTACGGCGCAGCTTGTCCGCTGCTTTGGAAATAACCGGTGATGCACACGCCTTTGGCGTGGTTGCGACGGTAGCCGGGAAACACGCCCGCGTTGGCCTGGAACTGGTTGATGATGCGTTGAGGCGTGAGCCGCTGCGGTGCCAGCCAGCCGCCGACGTAACCGAGGGCGATCGCGACGATCGCCAGGGTGCCGACGATCAGTACCCAGGCACCGATGCGGGCTGCGGGCGCTTGGGGTGTAGACGAATGGTTCATGGCAACTCCTGGCCGAAAAAGTCTGACCGGGGATTGACGATCCGCGACCGGTTTTATTCCATCGCGCCAAGGTGGAATATTCGCGCTCGGGTGGCGTCTATCCTGAAACCAACCTTCATGGGTACTGGCCGTGTCCAACCACGCTTGCGATGACCAGCTCCGCGAACTGTTACCGCGGCTGCGGCGCTTCGCGCTGTGGCTGACACACGACGTCGCCAATGCCGACGACCTGGTGCAGTCCGCGCTGGAGCGCGCGTTGTCACGCTGGAGCAGCCGGCGCGAAGACAAGGCGTTGCGCGCCTGGTTGTTTTCGATCCTCTATCGCCAGTTCCTGGACTCCCGCCGCCGTGCCAAGCGCTATGCGTCGCTGCTGGATCACTTCCGCCGGGGCGACGGCGACGCGCAGCCATCGGTGGAACGCGAGGTGGTGGCGCAATCGGTGCTGCAGTCGCTGGCAGCGCTGCCGACGGAGCAGCGCAATCTGCTGCTGTGGGTGTCAGTGGAAGGACTCAGCTATCGGGAAGTGGCGCAAATCCTCGATGTGCCGATCGGTACCGTCATGTCCCGCTTGTCGCGTGCGCGGCAAGCGTTGCGCAACCTCGGCGATGGCGAAACCAGGACCCCTGTGATGCGACTGCTCAAATGAACACGACGATTCCCGACGAGTATGAAATCCAGGCCTTTGTCGATGGCCGCCTTGATGAACCGCGCCGTCAGGCGGTCGAGTTCTACCTGGCGCAACATCCGGAGCAGGCGGAAGAGGTACGTGCCTGGCAGCGCGATGCCCAGGAACTGCGCGCCGCGTTCGGGGCATTGCCGACATGGCCGAAGAACCCGGCACTCGACCCCGCGCGCATCCGCTTGCGCCACCGTCAGCGCACACTCAAACGCCTGGCGATGGCCGCGATGCTGGTGTTGTGTCTCGGCCTGGGCGGCTTGGGCGGCTGGCGGCTGCAAGGTTGGCGCCAGGCCCGGATCGAGCCCCCCATGGGCGATGCGCTGCAGGCATATCGCATGTTCGCGTCGGCCCAGCCGGCACACTTCGACTTCGTACCGCGCGGCAAGGGCAGCACGCAGGTTTGGCTGGATCGCCATTTCGAACGCGCTCCGCGCCTGCCCGACCTGGTCGCGGCTGGCTTCCAGCCGGTGGGGGGACGCCTGTTCGCCACCGCCGACGGGCCGGCGGCGATGGTCGTGTACGCGAACGGACGCGGCGGGGCAATCAGCTTCTATCTGCGGCCGCCCTCAGCGCGGGGGCCATTGCCCCGCGGTCAACGACGCGATGGCGGGCTGATGGCCGAGTACGGCTCGCATGACGGCTACAACTACGCAATGGTCGGTCGGGCCGACGCGCAGGACATGCAGGTCATACGAGGCGCGCTGCGTTCTCACATTGGAAGTCGGCAGTAGTCCATCCGAAACGGCGCGTCCATGGACGAAGGAACTGTCGAGCTCCCGCGAGGGGGTGGAGATCGATCACGATCTTTCCACACGAGGCGCGTCATGGGTGATCTCGCCAAGTGCATTCAACAATGCATCGACGTCATCGGGTGTCGTATGATAGCCAAGGCTCGCGCGGACCGTTCCCCCGCTGTCGAGCGTCCCGATTGCGTGATGGGCCATGGGCGCACAATGAAACCCGGCACGCAGGGCAATGTCATAGCGATCGAACAGGAGTTCTCCCAACGCCTTGGGTCGCCATCCGTCCACGTTGAACGACACCACGGGTGTTTTGAGCAAGACATCGGTGTGCCCGTAGAGGGTCAGGCCAGGGAGTCCTTGCAAGCCGTCGATGAGATGTTGCAGCAGCCTTGTCTCATGTTCACGGATCTGTTCGATTCCGGTTTCCATGACCCACTGCACACCGGCCGACATGGCCTGGATTTGAGGCATGGGAATGGTCCCGACTTCGAACATTCCCGGCACAACGGCGTGCATGACGTGTCCGCCCGAGTCGCCGCCGGTCCCACCT
Organism: Rhodanobacteraceae bacterium; assembly: GCA_050738155.1. Taxonomy (GTDB): domain Bacteria; phylum Pseudomonadota; class Gammaproteobacteria; order Xanthomonadales; family Rhodanobacteraceae; genus 66-474. The sequence goes on along the minus strand of JBOHYW010000009.1, from coordinate 28,564 downwards.
TCCATGAAGGTTTGAAGTGGCACGTCGCCGACATGCAACGCGCCGATGCCAGGCGGCCCGTATAGCGATTTGTGTGCTGGCAGGGCAACCAGATCCGCGTTGAGCAGCGTTGCATCGATGGGCAACACACCAGCCGATTGGGCGGCATCAAGCAGGTAATACTTGCCGTAACGCTTGGCCAGCCGGCCAATCTCTGCAACGGGCAGAATCGAACCGATCACATTGCTGGCGTGCAAGGTGGCAACCAACCGGATGTTGGGCTTGGTGCGCAAAAGGTTCTCGTACGCGCCCAGGTCAAAGGGCTGATCGTTGGTGTAGGGCACTACATGAAGCTCGAGCTGCTTTTCACGTACCACCTTGCGCACCGGACGCGACAGCGCGTGATGCTCGAGGGCACTGATCACGATGCCGTCACCGGGTTGCCAGGGAAACGCCTGGATCACGAGGTTCAACGATTGGGTGCAGCCGCCCGTAAAGACAATGCGCGACGGGTCAGGCGCATGGATCAGTTCGGCCAGGGCTTGCCTTGCCGTGTCCATGGCTGCCGCGCCATGACGCGAGGTCTTCGATGTGCCCCGTTTCGCACTCATGAACTGGCGAAAGCCCTGGTCCATGGTCTGGTAGACCACTTCCGGCTTCGGCCAGGACGTCGCCGCATTGTCGAGATAATGCATGGGAGGTTCTGCTCGGGTTCGACCGAAAAGAATGACCTGTGCCCATGCATATCACCAATACAATTAAGCGATCTTGTCCATAGATGAATGATATGGATTCGACGCGCGGTGGCGGTGCCAGGCGATCCCTGCCATCGAACGCCGAGACCGGTGCATGAGCGGGCGCGAGGCTGCGGGCTTGCTGGACTCAACGAAGGGCAAGCGCGCTGTCAGGGCTTTGCCCGCAGCGACTCGAGAAAAGCCTCGCCCGAGGGACCGACATATCCGTTGGCGCGACGGATGACACTGAGTGGCCGTTGGATCATGAGGCGCTTGATGGGAAGCACATGGAGTGTCCCTTCATCGAGCTCGTTCTGCATGCTGATGCGTGGCAACCAGGCAATACCGCCGCCATGCATTGCCGCCTGTTTCAAGGCTTCCGTATTGCCGAATTCCATCACGTTGCCCTGCTGAACTTCGTTCGCGTCCAGTGTCCCGGCAATGAGTTCGCGGGTACCTGAGCCTTTTTCGCGCATCAGCAGGGGAAGGCCGTTGATGTCGGTCGCGACAAGGCGTTTTCTCCGGACCAGCTCATCACCTGCTGCAACCACCGGCACCAATTCGTCTTTCTGGAATTTTTCGGCCACAAGGTGGTTGACATGCAGCGGCCCTTCGATGAAGCCCAGTGCGAAGCGCATGTCTGCCACGCCTTGCGAAACCTGCTGCGTATTTCCCACGAACATCGTGATCCGCACACCCGGATTGAGGCGGCGGAAGATGGCGAGCCGCCGTGGCAGCACGTAGGTACCAATGGTGTTGCTGGCGCCGATCGACAGACGGCCCATGCGGGCTTCGGCAATCTCCCGCATCGCCGCTTCCGCCGTTCGGGAAATATCGAAAAGCCGGGTAGCGTATTCACGCAGTACTTCCCCCGCATGGGTCATCCGCATGCCACGCGGCAGGCGTTCGAACAGCGTGACGCCCATGCGCGCTTCGAAATCCTTGAGCTCGCGGGATAGCGCCGGCTGGGAGATGTGCAGTCGTTGCGCCGCAGCAGAAATGCTGCCGGTTTCCGCAATGGCACTGAACACGGCGAGGTGATGATGGTTCATATGCATTCGATGTATGGATTTTCGCGCTCAATTGTCTTGGATATATATCCGTGTCCACGCAAACGCACGCGAAACAGAAGGTCATGGTGGATTCCGGGTTCTGCCTGCGGTAAAACCGCAGCCAGCCCCGGAATGACAAACATGCGTCGCGCTACGCGATCGCCACCGGATACGAACCCAGCACCGTCATCTGCGCCGCGAAGTCACCGAGCTCCGCCAGCGCATCGGCGAGCGGTGACTCCTCGACGTGGCCGTTGACGTCGATGAAGAACGCATACTGCCACTTGCCGGTGTGGGCGGGACGCGACTCGATGCGGTTCATGCTGACGCCGTGCCGCGCCAGTGGTTCCAGCACGCGGTACAGGGCACCCGGCTGGTCGCGCACGAACACCAGCAGCGAAGTGCGGTCGTTGCCCGACGGCGGGAACAGCGCACGGCCGATAACCAGGAACCGCGTGGTGTTGTCGGTGCGGTCCTCGATCGGACCGGCGACGATTTTCAATCCGTAGACGTGCCCCGCGCTTTCGCCAGCGATCGCCGCGGCATCGTCGGCCTTGCTCGCGCGGCGTGCGGCTTCGGCGTTGCTCGACACCGCCTGCAATTCGACGCCGGGCAGGTTCTGGCGCAACCAGCCGCGGCACTGCGCCAATGACTGCGGGTGCGACATCACCCGTTCGATGTCTTCGAGATGTCCGCCGCGCGACAGCAGGTATTGGTGCACGTGCAGCTCGATCTCACCGCAGATCTTCAGCGGCGAACCGAGGAACAGATCCAGCGTCGACTGGATGGTGCCTTGCCCGGAATTTTCGACCGGCACCACCCCGAAATCCGCGCGGCCTTCGGCGACTTCATCGAATACTTCGGCAATGCTGGCCAGCGGAAAGCCCTTGGCCGAATGGCCGAAATGCTTGAATACGGCCTGTTCGGAAAAGGTACCCTCCGGGCCGAGATAACCAACCTTGAGCGGTTCCTGTTGCGCCAGGCAGGCCGACATGATTTCGCGGAACAGCCGCACCAGCACCTCGTCGGCCAGCGGCCCGCCGTTGCGGTCGACCACGCGGCGCAGCACCTGTGCTTCGCGTTCAGGGCGGTAGTAATCGACCGCGGCGGCGAGCTTGCCCTTGGCGCGACCCACCTGCTGCGCCCAGCCGGCGCGATCGGCGATCAGGCCTTGTATCTGGCGGTCGATGCCGTCGATTTCGGCGCGTACCGCGGCGAGGTCGGGCTTGGCGGCGGACGGCTTTTCCGCGCCGCGCTGCTTCGGTTTCGGCGTGGGCTTCGCCCGCCTGGACTTGCCGGCCATGCTGATTCTCCGCGAAAGGAATACGCAGCTTGCCGCCGCCGACGGGTTTGCGCAAGCGTTTGGACGTCCGAAACCGTTCTTGCGTCAATACAACAGTACCGACCGTGCAGGCAACCCGAATGAACCAGAAAACTTTGGACACGGATTCACGCGGATGAATGCGGATAAAACCAGGATTTAGTGGGAATCCGTATTTATCCGCATTTTTTCGTTTTTATCCGCGTCAGGCCGCGCTCATTCTTGTTTTGACGATGTAGGAAGAGAATGAATAACAAGCCTCGATCGCGTGCGACAGCCGCACGACCGCCACCGAAGCACGCGCGTGGCCATTGCGCATCGACGTCAAGCAACAGTCCCGGCACGCCGATCACCAGGATCATCGCCATCGATTGCGGCTATCGTCAGCCGGATGCCACGTGCAGGCCGCATTCGCGGGTCAGGCCGAAGAAGCGGGTGTCCTCGTCGCGCATGCCGGGTTCCCAGCGGCGCGTGGTATGCACGTCACCGATCGACACGTAGCCTTCGTGCCAAAGCGGGTGATACGGCAGGTCGTGGCGATTGAGGTAGCGCCATACGTCGTGGTCGCGCCAATCGGCGAGTGGGTGCAGCTTCCAGCGTCCGTTGTCCAGTTCCAGGAATTCCACATGCGCGCGGCTTTCCGACTGGCTGCGCCGAATGCCGGAAATCCATGTGCGCACGCCCATCTCCGCGAGCGCACGCTGCATCGGTTCCACCTTGCGCAGGCGGTTGTAGCGGTCGATGCCTTCGCGACCCTGCTCCCACAGGCGGCCGAAGCGCGCTTCCATCCACGCCGTGCCGAGTTCGGGGCGGTACACCTTGAGATCGAGATGCAGGCGTCCGCGCAGCTCGTCGATGAAGCGGTAGGTCTCGGGAAACAGGTAGCCGGTGTCGATCAGGATGACCGGGATGTCGGGTTTGAGGCGCGTGACGAGATGCAGCGAAACCGCCGCCTGTGCACCGAAACTGGACGACAGTGCGTACTCGCCGGACAGTGCGCGCAGTCCCCATGCGACGCGCTGCTCGGGGGTTTGCGTGCCCAGCCAGCGATTGAGTTCCGCCAGTACCGCGGGCGACTCGGCGGCAGTAATGGGATCGGGTACGGTCATGCGGCAGCCTCCCGTGGTGCCGGCGGTGTCACCACGCCGGCACGAACCAGAAAATCGCCAAAGTGTTCGCTGTCGTCGCGTTCCGCGGCAAAGCGGGCAAACAATGCGTCCAGCTCGGCGAGGATTTCGGACTCGACGATGTTTTCGCGATACAACGCATTCATGCGTTGGCCGCGATGATCGCCGCCCAGCATCAGGTTGTAGCGACCCGGCGCCTTGCCGATCAACGCGATCTCGGCAAGATAAGGCCGCGAGCAGCCGTTGGGGCAACCGCTGACGCGCAAGTCGATCGGTTCGTCGCGCAGGCCATGGGCGTCCAGCAACACTTGCACCTTCGGCAGGAAGTCCGGCATCCAGCGTTCGGATTCGGCCATCGCGAGACCGCAGGTCGGCAGTGCGACGCACGCGATGGTGTTCAACGCGAAGCGTGTGTCGGTGCGGTGCAGCGCAAGATCGTGTTCGGCCGCGATGGCGTCGACACGTTCGCGCAGGTTCGCGGGCACACCCGCGATGAAAGCGTTCTGGTTGGGGGTCAGGCGGATCTGCGCGTCCGGCGCTGTCTGGGCAAGCAGTGCGGCGATTTCGCGCATGCCGGTCTGGCGCGTCACGCCCTGTTTGTCGTGCACGCGACCGAACGGAATGCGCAGGCCGAGGTGCCAGCGCCCGTCCTCGCCTTCGCGCCAGCCGAAACGGTCGCCGCGCTGGGTGAACGTGAAACCTCGCGCAGGCTGCAACGCGAACCCGGCGCGGCGTTCGATCTCGGACTTGATCCAGTCGAGGCCCTTGTCGTCGACGGTGTATTTGAAGCGTGCGTGTTTGCGTTCGCTGCGGTCACCGTGATCGCGCTGGGTGGTGAGTGCCGCTTCGGAAAGGGCGGTGAGCTGGTCGGGGGTGATGAAGCCGATCGGGCTGGCCATGCGCGGATAGGTCCCGGCATCGCCGTGGCTTGCGCCCATGCCACCACCGACCAGCACGTCGTAACCGGCCAGTGCGTCGTTCTCGACGATGGCAACGAGACCGACATCCTGCGAATACACGTCGATGTCGTTGTCGGGCGGGATCGCAAAACCGTGCTTGAACTTGCGTGGCAGGTAGGCATCGCCCAGCAACGGCTCGGCCTCGTTGCCATCGGTCGACGGTTCGTTCAACCAGGTTTCGTACCAGGCCCGTGATTGCGGCTTCAGGTGCAGTGACAATGCCTGCGCCTGTTCGAAGATCTGCGCGTGCACGCGCGACAGCAGCGGGTTCACCGCCACCACCACGTTGCGGTTGTCGTCGCCGCAGGCCGCGATGGTATCCAGGCCGCTGGCGTGGAGCGTCTGCACCGCGTCGCGCAGGTCGGTTTTTTGTATCCCGTGCACCTGGATGGTCTGGCGGGTGGTCAGCCGCAGGCCGCGCGTGCCATGGCGCGACGCTGCGTTATCCATCGCCAGCCACTGGGCGGGCGTCAGCACGCCGCCCGGCAGTCGCAGACGCAGGAAAAACGAATAGTCGGGCTCGAGCTTCGCCAGTCGGCGTGCTTCGCGCACGTCGCGGTCGTCCTGCTGGTAGCCGCCGTGGAACTTCAACAGTTGCACGTCGTCGACGTGCAAAGCACCGGTGACCGGGTTGGCGAGACTCATCCGCAGGCTGCCGCGCAGATGCCGGCTGTCGCGCTTGATGCGCTCGAGGTCGGAAGGCTCGGTCATCAATACACGTCCCGTGCATATCGCTGGGTGTCGCGCAAATTCGCGATGTATTCGTCCGCCCCCTCGGTGGTGCGGCCTCCGTGCTTGACGATCACGTCGCGCAGCGCCGCTTCGACGTCACGCGCCATTGCCGTCGCGCCACACACATACAGGTGCGCACCGGATTCCAGCCAGGCATACAGATCGCGCCCCTGTTTTTGCAGGCGGTGCTGCACATAGGTCTTGGGATGCGCAGCGTCGCCAAGGGTCCGCGCGTCCCTGTGCGGGCTTTTGGAAAGGTCGCGCGAAAAAGCCAGATCGATCCGATGCAGCGAACCGCCTTTCAGCGCGGCCTGCCATTCGACCTGATACAGAAAATCGCTGCGGAAATGCGGGTTGCCGAAGAACAACCAGTTGCGTCCACGCGCTCCCGACTCGGCACGTTCCTGCACGAAGGCCCGGAACGGCGCGACGCCGGTGCCGGGGCCGATCATGATGATGTCGCGTTCGGGTTCAGCTGGCAGCCGGAAGCGGTCATTGCGTTCCAGGTACACCTCGACCGACTCGCCTTCCGCGCGCGCGGCCAGCCAGTGCGAGGCCGCGCCCCAACGCGTGCCGGCATCGGTCGCGTACTCCACATGCGCCACGGTGAGGTGCACCTCGTCGCCGACCGCGGCGCGGCTGGAGGCGATCGAATACAGCCGCGGCGTCAGCGGTCGCAATGCCGACACCAGTTGCTCGCCCGACCATTCGACGTGGTGTTGCTGCAACAGGTCGATGGGTTGCTGCGTGGCCAACAACGCGCGCAGGGCTTCGCCCTGGTCCGGCTGCAACAGCGCATGCAACGGTGCGTCGTCGCTGTGTTCGGCCAGTGCCGCCACGAACGGCCGGGCAAGGCGCGTCAGTTCGCGTTTCGAGCTCAGCCATTCGTGCAGCGGATGTGTTTCGTTGGCGTGGACGATGTTGGCGGCGCCATCGAGCCGCAGTGCATCCAGCACCGCCTCCACCAGCGCCGGTGGATTGCGCGGGATCACACCCAAGGCGTCGCCGGGTTCGTAATCGAGGCCCGCGCCGGCGATGTCGAGTTCGAGGTGCCGTATGTCCTTGGCACTCCCGGCAGCGGTGATGCGCTGGTTGGCCAGGACATCCGCAGCAAACGGCCGCGACGGCGACCACGCAACGGTTTCGGCGTGCGGGCGCAGCGGCGTGACGCTGGCCAATGGCGCATGCTGCTGCAGCGACTCGCGCGCACTGTCCAACGCGTGCCGCAGCCATGGCTCGGCGACGGTTTCGATGTCGAGATCGGCCGCGCCAAAATCAAACAAACGGGTTGCACCGAGCTCGGCAAGACGTGCGTCGAGCTTGCGTCCGGTCACGCAAAACTGCGGATAGCTCGAATCGCCAAGCCCCAGCACTGCGAACGCCAGCGCCTTCAGGTCGGGCGCGCGGCGACCGGCGAGAAAATCCACGAATCCACGCGCGTCGTCGGGCGGGTCACCGTCGCCCTGGGTGCTGATGACGGCATACAGCAGGCGTTCCCTGGCCAGTTCGCGCAGCGGAAACGCATCCGCACGCAGCAGGCGAACGCCCAGTCCGGCACCCTCGAGCTGGCGTGCGAGTTGTTCGGCCACGCGCCTGGCGTTGCCGGTCTGGCTGCCGTAAACGATGCTCGCGTGCGCTTCGAGTGCTGTGGGTGACGCAGCGTGTGCCTCCGTCGGTGCGGGCGTGGCACGTTGCGCCAGACCCGCGGTATAACCCGACAGCCACCACAGGCTGGCGTCATCCAGACCTTCGGTCAGCGACAGCAACTGGCGTGCCTTGGGTTCGGGCAGCGGCAGGCGTTGCAGGGCGATGGCAGCGGGCATCGGCGTTACGTGTGCGAGCGATGTCCGCAAGGTACGCCAGCGCGGACCGTCACCGGAAAGGACGGTGCGCCATAGCCTTATACGTGGGCGGCATATTGCACGGCTGTTGGCACCCGGCTGCGCCGCGCACGCAACCGTCGGCCACCCCCGATGGTGTCCACTCGCCAACCGGTCGAGTCAGTGCCGGCATCCCTTGCTCAGCCCGATCTTTGCAGCATCCGCGTCAGCAAGACGCGTTGGATGGTCGCTCGCGCGGCAGCGCTGCGATCGCGGCAATCCGTGCGCGTCGCATCGCTTCTCCGATGGCGGGGCCGGCCATGCCTTGGTCGACGAACGGTTGCGCGGTGATCGCGCGTGCGGCGTTGCGCGCAGCGCGCAGGAAATCGGCTTGCGGATACGCGTCGTTTGCGTGCTGCAGGCGCCCGCGTTTGTCGGCGGTGCACGCGACGAGAAACGGTTCCAGCCGTTCGGGTCTTCGAAAAACATCGAAGGTTTCCAGCAGCGACAACACGGTCGCGGGTTTCAGTTCCAGCGCGCGATGCGCGTCGAGATGGTGGCGACAGGTCAGCGCGGCGAGTTGCGCGTGTTCGGCCGGCACGCGCAGGCGTTCGCACAACAACGCAAGTGGCGCGAGGCCGCGATGCTCGTGGGCGATGTGGCGTGGCAGTTCGTTCACTGGAGTCAACGCTTTGCCGAGGTCGTGGGTGAACGCGCAGAAGCCGGCAAGGTCGTCGCCGGGTGCGAGTTGCGCGGCATGGTCCAGAACCAGTTCCAGATGTTTGCCGCAATCGATCTCTGGATGATGCGCCGGCGTTTGCGGCACGCCATATAGCGCGTCGATTTCGGGAAACACCACCGCCAGCGCACCGCATTCGCGCAACGTGCGAACGAACGCCGAAGGGCTCGGCTCGGCGAGTGCCTTGCGGGTTTCCGCCCACACGCGTTCGGGCACGAGGTGCGCGGCCTCGCCAGCTTCGACCATCGACCGCATCAGCGCCATGGTCTCGTCGGCAATATGGAAGCCGAGTGGCGCGTAACGCGCGAGGAAACGCGCGACGCGCAGGATGCGCACCGGGTCTTCGGTGAACGCGGGCGAGACGTGCCGCAGCAGGCGCGCGTGCAAATCCTTTTCGCCGCCGTAGGGGTCGACCAACGCACCGGATTCGTCGCGTGCCATGGCGTTGATGGTCAGGTCGCGGCGCGCGAGGTCGTCCTCCAGTGTCACGTCGGGTGCGGCGTGGAATGCGAAGCCGTGGTAGCCGGGGCCGGTCTTGCGCTCGGTGCGCGCCAGCGCGTACTCCTCGCCGGTATCCGGATGCAGGAATACCGGGAAATCCTTGCCGACCGGTTTGTAGCCGCGCGCCAGCAGGTCGTCGGGCGTGGCGCCGACCACCACGAAATCACGATCGCCGTGCGCGCGGCCCAGCAGTTGATCGCGGACCGCGCCGCCGACCAAGTACACGCGGTGGCCGGCCGCCGGCATGGGTCAGGAATCCTGGGTGGCGCGGGCGATGTCGAACTCGCGCTCGCGCGAGTAGTGGCCGAGCAGCTCGGGCAGCATCGCGCGGAAGCGGCGCGGCACGATGCCGAGGCTGGCGAAACCATCCCGAGTGCCGACCGAATCCACGTCCAGCGAATTGAAATTGTCGAGCGAAAAAGGTTTTCCGGGAATCAATTCCGCCACGAGTGCCTGCAGCCGGCCGAGTGCGGTGGGCAGCGGCAGCACGCCGCGGCGCAACCCGGCCTGGTCGCGGATTGCGCGCACGATTTCGATCAATTCCATGCTGTCGGGGCCGTACAGTTCGAACACCTTGCCGATGCTGCTGCGATCGGTCAGGCAACGCTTGATGGCGCCGGCGACATCACCGACGTAGGCGGGGGCGAACTTCGCGTGTGGTTGCGCCAGCGGCAGCAATGGTCCCATCTGCAACAGTTTCAGGAAACGGAAGACCAGGCCGTCGCCGTCGCCGTACACCACGCTGGGGCGGTAAATCGTCCAGTCCAGCCCGGAATTGCGCACTTGCGAGTCGGCTTCGCCGCGGGTCTTCAGGTATTTCGACGCGCGCTCCCCGGCGTTCAGCGAACTCATCTGGTGGATGCGGCGGATGCCGACCTGCCGGCAGGCCGCGATCACCGTGGCCGTCAGGTCCACGTGCGCGTGGGTGAACGTCGCGCCGCCGGTTTCATTGAGGATGCCGACCAGGTTGATGACGGCGTCATGGCCAGCGAGATGTTTCGCCAGCGCCGTGCGGTCATACACATCGGTGCTATAGGTGCGCACGTTCGGCAGCACGTTGATCGCGCGGCCTTGCTCGCGATTGCGGCTGAGCACGGTGACCTTGCAGCCCGTGGTCGCCAGTGCCGCCAGCAGATGGCCGCCGATGAAGCCGGTGCCGCCAAGTACAACGTAGCTGTGGTTGTTCATGGTGAATCGCTCGTTGCGGAGACGGGAATCGATCGTGGTGCCGGCGAGTGGCTTGCCGATGTCGACGCCTTGGCCGCTGGCGTCGGGACGCGGCAGACCACCCGCTTGCGCCGCGGGTCGACCTTCCGATCATACGGCGTTCCGATCGCCGGCATTCGCGACGACACCGGAATTGACTTGCCGTGCAGGCGCCAGCCATAGATGGTTTCGTATTCCAGCACGCGGGCGACATAGGCGCGGGTGGCGTTGAACGGGATGCTGAGGATGAAACGTTCCGGGTCGAGTTCGCCGCGGGCATCGACCCAGCGTTGCACGTTGCGGGGCCCTGCATTGTAGGCAGCCGTCGCAAGCCACGGGTTGCCGTCGAAGCGTGCGGCCAGACGAGCCAGGTACTGGGTGCCCAGCGGAATGTTGATGGCCGGATCGTACAGGCTGGCGCTACCGTGGTATGGCAGGTCATTGCGGCGAGCGACCATCTTCGCGGTGCTCGGCAACAATTGCATCAGGCCGCGTGCGTCGGCGCCGGATTGTGCGTCGGTCTGCCACGCAGTCTCGGCGCGGATGATCGCAAAGGTCCAGGCTGGATCGATGCCGGCGCTGTCGGAGGCTTTCAGTACGCGGTGCTTGTCGGCGAGCGGAAACCGCAGTGCGTAGTAGTTGAAATCGCCGGTCTTTCCGAACGCGAAAATCGCGCGGTCGTACCAGCCCTTGTGCGTGGCCAGCGCCGCAGCGTGCCGCTGCTGGTCGGGCGTCAGGCTTGCAAAGGCGAGGTTCCATTCGCGGCGTGCCTGCGGCAGCAAGTCGATCGCGAAGAATTCGAAGGCGCGCACCAACCCCGGGTCGCGTGCAAGTTGCTGGTCGACCACGGCATTGGGCGGCACGTCCACCGGGCAGATTGAATACGGCAGGTCGGCGCGATCGGCGGCCAGGAAACCAAAAAACGATGTCTCGTCGGCAAGCGCGGCGTAGTCGTCCCGTGCGGCGGCCGAGTCGCCCAGTTGCTGGGCGATGCGTGCGCGCCAGAAACGCCATTCGTCGCGTTTCGATTCGTCAGGCTTCAGCGCATCGATCGCGGTCTCGGCGGCTTGCCAGTCGCCGTTTGCCACCGCCGCGCGCACCCGCCATTCACGGGTCGCGTCGGTTTGCGCGGCACCCGGCAATGCGGCGAGACGTTGCACCGCTTGTGGGCCGCCGTCGACGGCGTTGTACAGCGCCAAGGCTGCGAGTACACGGTTGCGCTGTTGTGCATCGAGCATGAATTGCTTCGACAGTGATTGCCAGAACGTGAGTGCTTGTTGGCTGTTGCTGCGTGCCAGGCGAATCAGTGCGCGTGCAATCGCTTCGCGGTCGTGCGGGGTATCCGGAAACGCCGCTGCTTGCGACAGCAATTTTGAAGGGGCATCCAGTGCTTGCGCGATGCGTTGTGCCGCGGTGGCATCGTCGTCGGTCAGCCACTGCGCGGATTGCTTGATGGTATCGACGCGGCCCGCGTTGGCGGCACGCTCGATGCGATTCCACACCCGCTCGGGCGTCAGCAATCCCTGCACGAAGGCCGCCTTCAACACCGGCGTGCAGGCCGACGGCAGATGCGTTTTGTGCCACAGCTTGGCGAAGTCGCCGCTGAACTGCAGCGGTTCGCCTTGCGCCAGCCGCGCCTGCAAGTCGTCGCAGGTCAGCGTTTCGCCCAAGCCCGGCTGATAGAAGTGCCGGAAGGTTTTCCAGTCCTTCTGGCTTGCCAGCCAGCGCAACGCGGCTTGGCGCAGGCGGCGTGCGGGAATCCAGCCCGGGTAGCGTTTCAGATAGGCGTCGACTTGTGCAGTGCCGGCGGTCTTGATGTCGTGTTGCAACGCGACCGCTTCGAGATACGGATACAGCGGGTAATCGCGCAAGTCCTTGGCCAGCGGCCGCCAATCCTTGCCGCTTTGTGCGGCATTCCACGCGGCGCGAAATGCCGTGCGTTGTTGCGCAAGTGTGGGCGCGGCTGATGTTGCCTGGGCGATGCCGCATGCGGCGAGGCAACACGACAGAAGAGCGACAACGTAAAGCGTATGCCGGCGTGCAGGCCGCCAAAACCAAATACTCATGCCTCGGATTCTAGATGACGCAGTGCACTTCGCACGCCTGCTGGCGGTGTCGAGAAGCGCAAACGGAGCGGTGTCGTCGGCGTGGGTTAAGGAACTGCCGCTGGGAACGAGATGCGTTGAATTCCGGCAGGAGCCTGCGTGCAGGCGACACGGTGACGTGTGCGGTTCGCGTGTAGCGATATCGGTTCTATCTGTCTCGGGCGGATCGAGGCGTGGCATGTAGGCCGGATCAAGCCGCGTGAGCGGCGGATCCGGCATTCGCGCTTCGCGCTCACGCCTTGATCCGCCCTACAACAACACGCAACGGTCCGTCGGCGCTGCCTGCCTTGATCCGGCTTACGCGGCGGCTTTCCACGTCGCGACTGGCACGCGGATCTCGGCGGCCAAGGGCAGGTGATCGGAAAACGCCGCCGGCAGGGTCCACATGCGTTCGATCGCGAGCGACGAGGTGACCAGGATGTGGTCGATCGCGCGCTGCGGGTGCCAACTCGGAAAGGTGGCCTGCGGGTCGACGGGCGGTGCCAGCGCGGTCTGCGCGAACAGTCGGTGCAGTTCGCGGCTGTCGGGTGGGCAATTGAGGTCGCCCATCAGCATTGCGTTGGGGCGATCGTGCAGCAGTTCGGCGATGAAGTCGATCTGCCGCTGGCGCGCTTGCGCACCGAGCGACAGATGCGCGACGGCGACCGTGAGTGCTTCGCGGCCCTCGCCGAAAATGGCCAGCAGTACGCCGCGGCCACCGAGGCGGCCGGGCAACGGGTAATCGAGTACCTCGTCCGGCGCGCTGCGACTGATCAGACCGTTCGCCGTATGCGAGACGTTGGAGACGCGCCGGTTGGGCTGGTGGCTCCAGAACGGCAGCCCGGAGGCCTCGGCGAGATAGCGGGTCTGGTTGAGGAAGCCGGAACGGATGCTGCCCGCGTCGGCTTCCTGCAGGCCGACCACGTCGAAGTCGGTGATCGAGTGCGCCAGCTTGTCGAGGTTGCCGAGTTTGTATTTGCCGGGCAGCACGGCACCCCAGCTGCGGGTGAAGTACTCGTGGTAGCGGGTCACGCTCGCGCCGGCGAGGATGTTGCAACTGAGCACCCGCAGGGTGTTGCCCCGCTGCGTGTTGGCGGGTTTGATGTTCATGGTCTGTCTAGCCTAGCACCAAGCGCGCGAACGAAGCGTGTACCGGAAGGCATGGGGTCGGCGAAGCGCCAACGGGGGCGCTCGATGGCGCGCGGCCCTACTGCTTCTGGACGTCCCGCACCATCCACAGGCCGAGCTGCTGCAGTTGCGCGTAGCTGTCGATGTCCTTGCTTTTCAGCAACGCGACGAACGGCGCGCTCTTGTCGGCGCTTGCGCGGCGCCCGACGACCAGCGTCGGGGTCGCATCGATGCCCCAACTGATCTCGGTTTTCTGGTCGGCCGCCATCTGGTGCATGGTGGTGGCGTTGCTGGCGGCGGCGAGGAATTTCTGCTGGTCGACGCCTTGGCGTGCATACCACGTCGACATGTCCTGCAGCGAGTTGAGCGGATAGTGCTCGAGCATCGCCTTGAAGAACGCATCGTGGGTCTGGTGCAGCACGCCCAACTGCCGCGCGGCATAGAAAGCCTGCGCATAGGGCATCCATGCGGCGCTGAATACTGCCGGCATGTAGCGTACCTCGACGCCTTTCGGCAGCGAGGCGCGCAGCTTGTCCATGTACGGCGCGAATTCCGCGCAATGCGGACAACCGTAGGAGAACACCTCGACCACTTCGATCGGGCCGGTCGGCGCGGGTTGGCCGGACGGCTGTTTCAGCGCGGCGTATTGATCGCCCAATTTGAAGTTGGTATCGACGCTGGCGCTGCTGGCCGGCGTTGCCGTTGCCGTTTCCGGCGCCGAGGGTGTGGCCGATGCGGACGCCGTCGCCGAGGCGGCATTGTCGTTGTGCGCCGAACAGGCCGCGGTCAGCAGCAGGCCGCAGACCAGCAGCGCGGCGCCGACGAGTCGGGATGTCTTCATGTCACTTCCCCTGTTTGGCGGCCAGTTCCTTGTTGACCAGGTACAGCGTCAGGTCCACCAGGTTCTGCGCGCCCTTGGCGGAGGCCGTGTCGGCGCGCCACTTGTTGTCCACGATGATGGTAGGCGTGCCGGTGACGCCCCATTTGATGATCTGCTTGTCCGCGCGCTTCATGTCCATCTTGATCGCAAACGAATTGGCGGTAGCGACGAAGTCGGCCGGCTTGACGCCGTACTGGGCATAGAACTTGCCGACGTCCTCGATCGTCGGCAGTTGCGCTGCGGGCTTGGGCGTGCCGAGCTTGAGGTTGTAGGTGTTGAGTGCGCCGCCCGGTGTCCAGATCGAGTGGAACACCGCGTCGTGCGATTTTTCATCGACACCGAGCGCCTTGGCGGTGAAGTAGGTGCGCTGGAACACGGGCCAATCTTCATTGGCGTGCCACGAGGCCGGAACGGATTCGAATACCGCACCCTTCGGCAATTCGGCCTTGAGTTTGTCGATGAACGGCTGGAAGTGGTTGCACACCGGACAACCGAACGAGAATACCTCGGTCACCACCACCTTGTCGGGTTGGTCGGTCGGTTGCGGGTTGGGAATCGCGTAATAGTTGGTGCCCTCGACCCACTGCTGCGGCGCGGCCTGCGCGAACGCGAAGCCGGCGACGGCGGTCAGCAACAAAAACACGGCGGTGCGTTTGATCATGGCAAGTCACCTTGCGATTTGATGGGGTGCGGGTACCGGCTTGGCGGCGCCGCGAATGAACCGACCACGCGCGACCGCATCGGGTTCAATCGATGACGTCGGGTGCAGCGACCTGCTTCGGCGCGGGCGCGGCGTGCAGGCCTTCGACATAGCTCGATACCGCCGAGATGTCCTTTTCGGTCAGGCGCTGCGCGATGGTCGGCATGATGCTGGCGTGGGTGTCGGTGCCCCAGCTCGTGCCGTCATGCCAAGCCTGCAACTGCTTCTGCACATAGTCGGCGTGCTGGCCGCCGATGTTCGGCACGCGCCAGCCGGGATTGCCTGCGCCATCCGGACCATGGCACGCCATGCATGCCGGAATGCCGCGGCTGGCGTCGCCCTCGTTGTAGAGCTTTTCGCCGCCTTTTGCGAGTTTTGCATCGGCGACGCCCGGCAGGCGTTTCTGCTTGGCGAAATAGGCGCCGATGTCGTGCATGTCCTGTGGCGACAGTGCTGCCGCCATGCCGTGCATGATGGCGTTCTGGCGCACGTCGCTCTTGAAGCGCATCAACTGGGTGGCGATGTACTGCTCGCTCTGGTCGGCCAGCTTGGGATACTGCGGGTCGCTGGAATTGCCATCCATGCCATGGCAGGCGCCGCAGGCAGCAGCCTTGGCCTGGCCGGCCTTGGCGTCGCCCGGCTTGGTGGCCACGGCTTCGAGCTTGGTGAACTCGGCTTCCGCGGCGTTGGCGGCGTCGGCGGAACTCGCCGGTGCACTTGCGCTGGCGCTGCTGGCGGGGGCGGAGGCGGGCGCAGACGCGGGCGGTGCCGCAAGTGCCAGCGCGAACGGCGCTGCGGCGGCAGTCAGGATGATGAAGGCAAGCGGACGCCGAAAACCCATAGAATCCTCTCTTTCCCGAAGGGATGAACGCAGGCGCCTTGCGCGAGCGTGAACCGCGGGATTATCGCTGCACCGGGATGAAGGGTCAAACATGCATACAGTCGACAATCCCCTGCGTGGTGCCGCGTTCGCGCTGGCGGCGCATCGCACCGACCAGTTGCCGCCCGACATCGGTGCGGAAATCGCGTTCGCCGGGCGCTCCAACGCAGGCAAGTCCAGCGCCCTGAATGCCTTGGTCGGGCATGGCGCGCTGGCGCGCACCAGCAAGACGCCGGGCCGCACCCAGCAACTGGTGGTGTTCGGGCTGCCCGACGGACGCCGGATGGTGGACCTGCCGGGCTACGGTTACGCCAAGGTGCCGCCAGCGCTGCGCGAGCATTGGCGGCAGGCGATCGACAGCTATCTGCGCAAGCGGCAGTCGCTGCACGGCTTGGTGTTGATCGCCGACATCCGGCACGCCTTGACGCCATTCGACCGGCAGATGCTGGCGTATTGCGCATCCATCGAACTGGCTTGCGTGGTGCTGCTCAGCAAGGCCGACAAGCTTTCGCGCGCGCAAGTCGGCAAGCGCCAGCGCGAAGTTGAAACCGAAGTCGACCGTGAAAACTGGCACGCCGTGACGATTCCGTTTTCGGCGCCGGCCGGCACGGGGTTGGAAGCGGCGCGCGCGGCAGTGGCGGGGTTGCTGGATGCAAGATCATTTGACACGGATCAACGCGGATAAAAGCGGATTTCCGAAGCTGTCTTATCTGCTTTTTGCTTTATCCGTGGCTATCCGCATTGATCCGTGTCAAAAACTCCTGTTGTTCATGTCATGTACCGCAAGCCACTTGCGCTGCGCACGATGCCGCCCCATCTTTCCGGTCTTGCCATCCCATCAAGGCGCGCGCATGTCCGGTCCCAGCCACGTTGCCGAACAACCGATCGAGAACCACGCGCAACTGGTCGAATATCTTGCTGCCGGCGGTCGCCCCGCTTCGCAGTGGAAGATCGGTACCGAACACGAGAAGTTCGTATTCCGCACTGACGACCTGAAGCCGCCGCCGTACGACGGCGAACGCGGCATCGGCGCGTTGTTGCGCGGCATCGAATGTTGCGGTTGGGAACCCGTCGAAGAGGACGGCAACATCATCGCGCTCGCGCGCGACAATGCGTCGGTGACATTGGAACCCGCGGGGCAACTGGAACTCTCGGGCGCGCCGCTGGAAACCATCCACCAGACTTGCGACGAGGTGCAGGAACACCTGCATTGCGTGCGCCGCGCCGCCGATCCGCTCGAACTTGGCATCCTCGGCATGGGTTTCCAACCCAAATGGAAGCGCGAGGAAATGCCGTGGATGCCCAAGGCACGTTACGCGATCATGCGCCGCTACATGCCCAAGGTCGGTTCACTCGGCCTCGACATGATGACCCGCACCTGCACCGTGCAGGTCAACCTCGATTTCGCCGATGAAGCCGACATGCTGAAGAAATTCCGTGTCGGCCTGGCGTTGCAGCCGATTGCGACCGCGTTGTTCGCCGATTCGCCGTTCACCGAAGGCAAGCCGAACGGTTACCAGAGCTACCGCTCGCAGATCTGGACCGACACCGACGCCGACCGCACCGGCATGCTCGATTTCGTGTTCGACGATGGTTTCGGTTTCGAACGCTACGTCGATTATCTGCTCGATGTGCCGATGTACTTCGTGCATCGGCATGGCCAGTACATCGACTGCGCCGGACAATCGTTCCGCGATTTTCTTGCCGGCAAGCTGCCGGCCTTGCCGGGCGAAAAGCCCACGCTGCGCGATTGGTCCGACCATATGACCACCGCGTTTCCGGAAGTGCGCCTGAAGCAGTACCTCGAAATGCGCGGCGCCGATGGTGGCCCCTGGAACCGTCTGTGCGCATTGCCGGCGTTCTGGGTCGGTTTGTTGTACGACACGACGGCACTGGATGCGGCGTGGGACCTGATCAAGGATTTTTCTCTGGAAGAACGCCACGCGTTGCGCGACGGCGTGCCGAAACACGCATTGAAACTTCCCGCTCGCATCGGAAATGCTCGTGGCGGCACGGTACGCGAGCTTGCGTTGCGCGCGCTGGAGATCGCAGGGCAAGGCTTGCAACGCCGCGCCAAACTCAATCGCCACGGCGTCGACGAAACGATGTTCCTGCAGCCCTTGATCGAATTCGCCGAAGCCAACCAGACCCCCGCCGAACGCAAGCTGGAATTGTTTCGCACCGAGTGGAACGGCAGTGTCGATCCGGTGTTTCGCGAGTTTGCGTATTGAGCGCGCGGCCGGTTTGCGCCGCGGTTACTTGGCCGCAGGGGTGAACTCGACGGAGGGCTTGCCCTGCAACAATCCCGCTACCGAGATGTCTTCATCAACCTGTGGCCAGTGAATGCCTTCACCTTCGCCGAGCAGCTCGAATTCTTCGCGCTGCGAAGGCGTGGCGCGTGTCAGTCGCGGAAACCACACGATGGGGACGGAAAGGCTTCGACCGTCGGTGAGAGACACGATGATTTCGTCATCCGTGCAGCGGACGCCCGCGGCGCGTGGGACGAGTTCAGTGGCCATGGAATGCATGCCAAGCCTCCTCGAATCGAGCTTGGTGTTGGGAGACCATTTTAGTCAGCTTTACAAGTTCGTGCGCGGCGAACCCGGTGCTTTTGCCCAGCGCCACAGGTCGCAACCAGAATTTGGCAAGCGATGAGCCACACTGGACGTGAATATGCGGCGGTTCGTTGCCTTCGTTTGCAAAAAAGAAAAACCGGAACGGCCCGATTCTCAAGACAGTGGGCATCTCCATCTCCGGGACTTGCCGTGCGCCACGGAGTGTAGCCTTTATTCCGAATCTGGCAGGTTCAAAAAATCTCGCCGACGCAACAGCGCAGGCTGCCGCCGGCTTTCTCGATCTCCGACAGTTCCACGCTGCCGACGCGAAAGCCCCACGACGCCAGTGACTCGCGTTGTCTTTCCGTGAGCGACCTAGCCGCCCGTGCGCTCAGCCACACGCGATCTTCACTGAGCGTGATCGCGTTGCCGGCATAGGCGTGTTTCTGCTCGTTCGATAGCCACAGCGCACGCCCGCCGTATGCTTGCGCGAGTGCGCGCGCCACGGCTTGGTCGCGGAAGCCGTCGGCGGCGAGGATCACCGCGCGCCCGGCCAGCGACGTCATTACCACGTTGGTGTGGTATTCGCCTTGCGCCAATTCGAAACAGAACGTCAAGCGCAACCCGAACGCTTCGTGCATCGTGCGTGCGCCGGCCATGTTGCAACGTTCGCTCAAACCGCAATAGCCGATCCCATGCGCGTGATCGATCACCAGCGCACCGGTCAATTCCGCCACGCAATCGGTTTGTTGCGACAGGTCGGTTTCCTCGTAACCCATGACATTGCGGAAGAAGCCGCGGATGTCGGCGCGTGCGGCTTCACGCTGCCGCACCGGGTGGCGCATCGCGCCCACGATGAAACGCCCCGGTGCGGTCGCGAACACGTTGTTGGGAAACATCGCGTCGGGCGTGCTCGCGTCGCCCGGAAACGTGATGACCGGGACGTCATCGCGCAACGCCTGCGCCAATGCCGCGTGTTGGACGAGCGCGCGGCTCGCATCGAATGCCTCATCCATCCGCATGTAGCGGTTGTCGCGCGCGGATTCCGCCGCCAGCTCATCCGCTGCCGGCGCGACCATGAACGCCGCGCGCGCGGTGGTGCGGGCATCCGGCGGATTCCGCAACTTCGTGATTTCGGCGACGAATTCCCGGGCGGAAGACACGACCATCGGCGGATGGTACGCGAACCGCGCAATTCGGTGTGACCAGCGGCGAGCCCGAGTGGACGAGCGGTCGCATCGGCGCCGGCTTCCGGCACGGGCGTGACTTGTGCCGCATGCCGGGCTGTCGGGCAGCTGCTAGCTTGCGCGCGGTCAACACGCGGGAGACCGGTATGCGACGATTGGCACCAGGAAACCTCATGCTTTGCGTCGCGGCGGCCATCACACTGTCGGCGGTGGCGCCGCCGGTCCTTGCGGCGACGAGTGCCGCAGCCGCCGGGAACGCCGACCACCCAGGTTGCGAACATGTCAGCGTGCGGGATTGCGTGGCGTTGGCCATCAACGCCATGGGTGGCGACAGGAAGCTGGCTGCCATCAACAACGAGCAACTGGAAATCGTCGGGCACCGATCGCTGCCCGAACAGTCGTACCGTCAAGCGCCCTTCCTCACTACCTACGGGCGTGTCCACAGGGTCGTGGATTTCCGGAAAGGCGTTGTGGTCGACTCCCGCCACGGCATCTGGCCGGAGTCCGATGTCGGGACAGAGCAGGCGGAATCGGACAGCACGATCGTCGCCTCCGCGAAGGCAGCGGTGGTACGCGGCAAACACGGCGATAGTCCGGCTTCGCACGCCAGCATCGATCGAGCGCGGGAGATTCTGGCGCTTGGTCCCGTGCGCCTGCTGCTGACGGCTGAGGCCGCGCCCCACCTGCATTACATGGCCGACGAGACCTTGAGGGCCACGCCGCATACAGTGGTGGCGTTTCGCTGGAACGGGATTCCGGTCAAGGTATTGCTCAATGGCTTCAACCATCTGCCGGATGCGATGGAGGACACGCGGACCTTCGACGATTTCTGGTTCGCCTGGGGCGACGTCACGCAGCGCGTGTACTTCAGCAACTGGAAGCTGATGCAGGGAATCGAATATCCCACCAGCCGGATCGAAGAACGCAATGGCATTCCCTGGAGGTCGTCCCAGGTGCTCGACGCGAAGTTCAACGTGGCGTTGAAGGACCAGTCGTTCGCAATGGACCCCAAGGCGGCCGCGAAGAGCGCCGAGTCGCCGGGATGGAACGTTCCTTTCAGCGTGACCAGACACATTGCACTGGCGCCGGGGGTCGATCTCTATCGCGGGTCGTGGAGCGTGACCCTGATCAGGCAGGAGCGCGGGGTACTGGTACTGGAAGCACCGATCAGTCCGTTTTTTGCCAAAGGCGCGTTTGCCAAGGCGCGCGCGAAGTATCCAACGCTGCCGATCAAGGGTGTGCTGACCACGTCGGACTCATGGCCCCACATCGCCGGAGTACGCGAAGCCGTCGCCGAAAAGTTGCCCGTGTACGCGCTCGATCTGAACGAATCCATCCTGAAGCGGTTGGTATCGGCACCGCATGTCCTGCGGCCCGACGACCAGCAGACGCACCCGCAACCGGCGCATTGGGTTACCGTGTCGAGCCGGATGGAAATAGGCAGTGGCCCGAACCGGGTCGTGCTGATCCCGTTGCGGGGAGCCTCGACCGGTCGCCAATACATGGTCTACTTCCCGGCGCACAAGCTTCTGTATGCCAGCGACACACTGGTGCTCGAGTCCGGGAGCAAGCTCTATGATCCGGAGTTGATGCGCGAGGTCGTGCAAGCCGTCGAACGCAACCACCTGCAGGTAGACACCGTGTACGCCATGCATCAGGATCCCGTGGCGTGGAGCAAAGTGACGCGGCTGGTTTCGGCTGCGCTTGACGATCCCGCGTTGCATTGAGCGGCATCAGGCCTCGGATTGCTTCTGGCTGTCCGTGGTCTCACCTGCGGCCCTGAAAAAAACCGGGCCCGCACGAGGCGGGCCCGGCAAGTACGACGGACGGGTTGCGCCGTCTAGTTCTTCTCGGACTCCAACCCACGATCCTTCTTCATCGCGTCGGTGTTGGGTGCGCGGCCGCGCCAAGCCTTGTACAGCTTGGCGAGGTCTTCGGTGTTGCCGCGCGAGAGGATCATTTTGCGGAAGCGGTCGCCGTTGGCGCGGGTCAGGCCACCGTGCTGCTCGAACCAGCCGTAGGCGTCGTCAGCCAGCATCTGGGTCCACAGGTAGGCGTAGTAGCCGGCGGCGTAGCCGTTGCCCCAGATGTGCAGGAAGTACGTCGAGCGGTAACGCGGCGGCACGTACGAGAGCAGGATGTGGTTGTCCTTGAGTGCCTTGGTTTCGAACGCGTCGACATTCTTCACGCGCGGCGCGCTCGCGGGCAGGGTATGCCATGACATGTCGAGCAGCGCGGCTTCCAGCAGCTCGGTCATGTCGTAACCCTTGTTGAACAGGCGCGACTTCTGCAGCTTGTCGGCAAGCGCCTTCGGCATCGGCTTGCCGGTCTTGTAGTTCTTCGCGTAATGGTCGAACACCTGCGGATAGGTCGCCCAGTGTTCGTTGAACTGCGAGGGGAACTCCACCCAGTCGCGCGCGGTGTCGGTGCCCGACAGGCTCGGGTATTTGGTGTCGGCGAAGAACGCGTTCAGCGCATGGCCGAACTCGTGGAACATCGTGATCACGTCGTCCATCGACAACAACGCCGGCTGGCCCGGCGCGGGCTTGGCGAAGTTGGCGACGTTGTAGATCACCGGCGGCTGGTTGAGCAGCGTCGACGGATGCACGAGGTCGCTCATCCATGCGCCGCCGGCCTTGTTGTCGCGCTTGAAGTAGTCGGCGTAGAACAGGCCGAGCGGCTTGCCGTCGGAGTTGATCACTTCATACACCTGCACGTCCGGTTCCCAGGTCGGGATGTCGGTGCGCTTCTTGAAGCTGATGCCGTACAGTTCGTGGGCGGCATAAAACACGCCGTTGGTCAGCACGTCGTTCAACTCGAAGTACGGCTTGACCTGATTCTGGTCGATGTCGTACTTGGTTTTCTGCACCTGCTGGCCGTAGTACTCCCAATCCCACGGTTGCAGCTTGAACGCGGGCTTGCCGGCCGCCTTCTGATCCTTGTCGATCATGGCCTGGCGATCAGTCGCTTCGGCCTTGGCGCGCGCCTTGGCTGGCGGCACCAGTTGATCGAGGAAATGCATCACCGTGGCCGGGGTCTTGGCCATCTGGTCCTGCAATTTCCACGCGGCGAAATCCGGGTAGCCGAGCAGTTTGGCCTTTTGCGCGCGCAAATGCGCCATCTCGGTGATGGTGGCGCGGGTGTCGTTGGCGTCGCCGCGTTCGGCGCGGTTGATCGAATGTTCGTATAGTTCGTGGCGGATCTTGCGATTGGAAAGCGACGCAAAATCGGGCTGCTGGGTGGTGTTCTGCAACGGGATCACCCATTTGCCCTTCAAGCCCCGCGCCTTGGCGGCTGCGGCGGCGGCCTCGATCTGCGCGGGCGACAGGCCGGCCAGTTCGGCTTTGTCGTTCACCACCAGCGCGCCGGCCTTGGCGGCGGCGATCAGCTTGTTGTTGAACTGGGTGCTCAAGGTGGCAAGCTGCTCGTTGTAGTGCTTGAGCTTGGCCTGGTCGGCTTTGGAAAGCTTGGCGCCATTCAACACGAATGCCTGGTGATCGACCTCGAGCAAGCGTGCCGATTCCGGATCGAGATGCAATTGGGCGCGTTCGTTCCAGATCTTCTGGATGCGCGCGAACAACTTGGCGTTCAGATAGATCGCGTCCTGGTGCGCGGCGAGCTTGGGCGCTTCGGCTTCAGAAATCTTCTGCAGGGTCGAGTTGGTGTCCGCGCCGGTGAGCAGGTTGAACACGTTCATCACCCGGTCCAGCATGGCGCCGGTTTTTTCCATCGCCACGATGGTGTTTGCGAAGGTCGGCGCCGCCGGGTTGTCGGCGATCTTGTCGATCTCCGCGGCCTGCAGCTGCATGCCTTTTTCCATCGCTGGCACGAAATCGGAATCCTTGATCTTGCTGAAGTCCGGCGCGCCGAACGGCAGCGTCGAGAGCTTGGCGAAGGGGTTGGCGGCGAGCTTGCTGGATGCGGCCGGCGCAGCGCCGGCGGCGAAGCTGGCGGGGCTCACGCCGATGCCGCCGGCGAGCAGGGCGCAACAGGCGAGCGTGAGGGCCTTGGTGTGAAATCCGGACATGCGGGTACTCCTGGCGAATCGAAAAAGGCCGAAATGAAAAAAACGTGATCAGGCGACGGCGACATCGTGCAACTGCCAGTTCGGCCCGATCAGGATGAACAGGCGATGGCGCAGCACGAAATGCGTCAGCATGGTGACCACCTGCACGTCGGTTTGCAGGTCGTCCAGCTTGGCGGTGACGGTTGCGGCGGGGTCGACCGGCGCCAGCGACTGATCGACTTCGTCCGGGTCGGGTTGCTTGGCTTTCCAGCGCTGGAACAGGATGGGTTCGCGCAGCGCTTCTTCCAGAGCCACGGCGAAACTTTGCGGCGAGGAACCCTGGAACGACAGATCCGGGTCGGGGCCACGCGCTTTCGCGAGATTGGCAATGGTCAGGTAAAACCGTTGGGCTTGGCTCAAGGGAAGCTCCGAGGCTGTTGGAGGACGGCCCGGTTTCGTATCCGCCGGTGCATTCGGGGCATCCGGGCGGACCGTAACGGCGGGTCAACCAATGATGATGCCGCGATTGTCGCCGCCGCGCCAGCGGCCAAAGTCACCGGCGTGGTGCACGCAGCAGGTCGGCGGCGTCACGCAGGCAGGCTGCGCCCGACACGGGGTCGATGCCATGCGGCAGCACGCCCAGGCACGGGACCGGTATCAAGCGTTGCAGGGTGGCGAGATTTTCCTTCGGCCTGGCCACGTTGGGGTCGATGCGGTTGGCGATCCAGCCGACCAGCTCGCAGTTGTCGGCGTGGATCGCACGCGCGGTGAGCTGGGCATGATTGAGGCAGCCGAGCTTGATGCCGACCACCAGGATCACCGGCAATTGCAGGGCTTGCGGGATTGCATTGGCGCGCAGGCTGTCGGACAGCGGCGCCAGCCAGCCGCCCACGCCTTCCACCACCACCGCCTCGGCGTCGAGTGCAATGGTGTCGTAGGCGTCCTCGATCGGTGGCATGGTGACTTCCTGTTCCATTTCCGCCGCGGCAATGTGCGGCGAAACCGGCTCGCGGAAGGCAAACGGATTGCAGTCGGCGTACCCGGGTTTCGGATCGCTCGCCGCGATCAGCGCCAGCGCGTCTTCGTTGCGCAGTCCATCAGGAGTTTCTTCGCAACCGCTGGCGACCGGCTTCATGCCGCTGGCGCGCATGCCGGCCGCGCGCAGCGCGTGCAGCAGCGCGCAGGCCGCATGGGTCTTGCCGATGCCGGTATCGGTGCCGGCGATGAATACGCTTTTGGCTTTCATGGGGGCAGGGTAGCTCTCAAGTGGTTGGCGTAGATCTTCTTGATGGGGCCGATGAAGGCGAGCAGGCAATAGCTGAATCCCGGCAGGCCCTGAAACCAGCTCTCGCGGGACGGCAAGGCGAGCGCGATCAACATCGATAGCAGCCCAACCGTGGCAATGAAGGTCCACAACACGACCCGCACCCGCAACGTGACGGCTGCTTCGCGGCTTGCCGGCACGCCCGCGTGCATGCCGTGCCGGCACAGGGCCGCCAACGTCCCGGCCATGCAGGCAAATGAGAGGCCGTAGAATACAAAAAGCGCTCTGGTGGTGTTCACGAGGTTTTCGAACGAGTGGCCGAAATCGGGGGAGAGCACCCCGCCACTGAGGCCGTGGAAGAGCCCCGCGAACACCAGGTGCAGGGGAAACACGAAGATCAGCGCGAAAAAGACCAGCAGCAAAGACAACAGCAAACTGGTCCTGTCAGTCAGTTGCGCCGTGTCACGCCAGCGCACGTGGCCGTGCCAAAACCATGCAAGCTCCGCGAAGCAGGCGGCGAACGCGGGAACGCCGCGCAATGCGTGTTCCAGCGCGATGACGGTCTTCGGCAAACTGCCCCCCGAGATGATGAGCAGGGTGATCGCGAACGCAAACGCGCCATCCACGAAGTTGTCGAGCCGCGCGCTTTCGGTGCGCTCGCGGCGTATTTCCTGCTCGGTCAGCGTTGCGGATTCCGGCATTGCGCGATAATAGAACGGTTCGCAGCCAATTTCGTTCAAGCGGACGCGCAGGAGCCGCGCGCCGCTTAACTCAATCCTTCTTGTACGAGGCCGCTCAAGGTGTTTGAAGCTATTCCGATAACCGCCACCGACAAACCCGGCCTGTATGCCGAACTCGCGCAACAGGCCGCAGGTTTGTTGCACGGCGAAACCAACCTCATCGCCAACGCCGCCAACTTCGCCGCGCTGGTCTACCACGCATTGCCCGACGTCAACTGGTGCGGGTTCTATTTCCTCGAGGGCGACGAATTGGTGGTGGGGCCGTTCCAGGGCAAGCCAGCCTGCATTCGCATCGCCATGGGCCGTGGCGTATGCGGCATCGCCGCCGAAACGCGTGCAACGCAAGTGGTCGAAGACGTCAACGCCCACCCCAACCACATCTTCTGCGACGGCGCCTCGCGCTCGGAAGTCGTGGTGCCGCTGGTTCGCGCCGATGGCACATTGCTTGGCGTGTGGGACGTCGACTCACCGAACCTCGCGCGCTTCGACGAAGAAGACCGCGCCGGCATGGAAGCGCTGTGCGCGGAGTTCATGCGGGTTCACGCGTAACCCACACCGGCCGGGCTTTACCCCAATCCGTTATGCTTCGGGCGTTTGGAAATGAATGCGCCGCAAGCGGCGCAGAAAAACATCAATCCAAACAAGCTCGCCAACCGACTGCGGAATCGGCAGCAAATCCGCCCAGCTTGAGTACGCCAGTGATCCCTGACCAGCGCTCCGGCAATCGCTGACCATCCTGTCGCAAATTATTGACCATGTTGCTGGTACTGAACATCAGACCGGATGGTCGGCGATCCGGACTATGCGTTCAGGCGGTCGGTCAGCAGCGTCACCAAGTCCATGCGCTCGTGCAAAACCGCCACGATCATCGTGGGTGCATGCTCGCGTGGCAGGCAAAACACGTAATGGTGCCCACAGCGTGACATCCGCAACGCGGGATAGATCGCACCCATGTCCTTGAAGGGTTCCTGGCCGGCTGCAAGGCGAGCCATACCTTGCTCCAGCTTGGTGATGTAGCGACGGACTTGGATGTCACCCCATTCTTTGCGCGTGTGGCGAATGATTCCGCGCACGTCGGCTTCCGCCGCGTGCGTCAACACATAGTCGGGCCGGCTCAAGTGTGGCCGCCAGCGGGTAGTTCCTCGTCAAGAATTTCATGGAGGCTCTTGGCGGAAATCTCTCCCGCAAGCCCCGCGTGGATGCGTGTACGCAGCAGGGTCTTCAGCTCCTGCCACGCTTGATCGCCACCTGTGCCAGGGAACAGGCGTTCGAGCGTGTATTGCTTGATCGTCTTGCCTTGCAACGCGGCCAGTGCCTTCAGGTTTTGGTGCTGCTGGTCGGTAATGTCGATGGTCAGGCGGCTCATGCGGAAACTCCGTGGTTACCACAAACCCACATTACCACATATGTTGGCTACATGGATTTTTCGCAGTGTTCGGCAGCGTGATGACCGTTGCAGGTGTTGCAGGGTCGAATCAAGCATCCTCGAAGACAAACGGCTCTCTCGCGATCCGTGTGGTTGACTTTCACGTGGTCGTCGGAGCCGCATGCGTCCATGGGTTCTTCGGCAGGTGCGTGAGCTTGGCGCAGATCAAGTAGCTCATGGTGATCAGGTGCCGGTCCGTGCCGTAGCCACGGGCGCGTGCCTTGGCGGCTTGGATACGTCCGTTGATCCCTTCGGCAAAGCCGTTGCTCAGTCCGGAGCGGAAGTG
Source organism: Rhodanobacteraceae bacterium (assembly GCA_050738155.1). Lineage (GTDB taxonomy): Bacteria > Pseudomonadota > Gammaproteobacteria > Xanthomonadales > Rhodanobacteraceae > 66-474. The sequence goes on along the minus strand of JBOHYW010000009.1, from coordinate 1,258 downwards.
TTCGAGGATGCCGTCGCGGTGCTTCCTAATCGTGGCGGCAAGCCGTTTGAACGATGGCAGCCGGCTACGCCTGGCCCACCGGATCCAGCGATCCAGCAACACCTCGGCCTGGGTCATGTCGCTGCCTTGGGCAAACACCGCGCGCAGCGCCTGCTTGAGTCGCCACGCCCGCGCCGTCTTGAGGTTCGTGCGCTGCAGCCAGTGCATCTGTCCGATCTGCTTGTGTGTCCAGTTCGCCGCGTCCTTGAGCGTGCCCCAGCGCATGTGCTTCAAGCCCTCCACCTGCTTGACCTCGGCGCGCCGCACCTCGTCCAGCGCCTTGTTGGCCAACGCCACCACGTGGAACGGGTCGAAGCTGATCGCGGCCTTCGGGCAATGTTCACGCGTGCCGGCCTGGTACGCTGCACCCAAATCCAGGCTGACGTCGGTAATCGCTTCGGCATCGCCGTCGTGCGCGGCCAGATCTTCGGCGAAGGCCTTGAACGTGGCGGCATCACGGCCCTGCGTGGCAAACAGCAAGCGGCGCGCATCCAGGTCGCAGAACAGGGTCAGGAAGCGCTGCCCCTTGCGTGCGCTGCGTTCGTCCGCACTGACCCGGCGAACCGGGCTGTAGTCCTCACGGGCGCGCGCCGCCTCGACGTGGACGTCCAGCACGCGCCACACGCGGTCGTCGGACACGCCCAGCAGGCGCGCCACCGCATCCACCGGCATCTGCGTGCACAGCGCCACGATGAAGGCTTCCAGCGTTTCCGTGAATCCCGCGCCGGCGCGCGCCCACGGCACCGCGACCTGGGTCGTCTTGCCACATGCCTGGCAACCCACACGCGGCACCTTCGCCTCGATCACGGCCCGGTACTGGAAGAAGTTCAGGTGCTGCCAGGTGCGCGGCAGGCGGTCGTGGATGGGCTGCTCGGCAGCGCCGCACGCCGGACACGTGAGCCGTGTGGCCACGTTCGCGACCGTGAAGACGATACGACCGGCTGCCTGCTGAAAGTCGACGTTGACCACGCGCCATGGCGCGGCGAGCCCGAGGGCTTGAGTGAAGAGGGGTTCCATCCTCGAAGCGTGCACTCTGCCGGGTGTCCGAGGCAAGATCAGCCCGGTGTCAACCACACCAGACGCGAGAGAGCCAGACAAACCCGGCCTTCTTCAACTCGAGCCGGCTTTGATCGAAACCTTGCGCGGGCACCATCTCGCCTTCGCGATTGGTCACCCGCGGCCATTGGGCCAGCAAGGCTTCGGCTGATTGCGGTTGCCC
>JBOHYW010000008.1:0-40426 GCA_050738155.1 Rhodanobacteraceae bacterium | reverse complement strand
AGCGTCTTCCAGGTTTTGTCGTCACTCGAAATGTCGAAACTCACGCTGCGCGGCAACAGGATCCACGACCCGGCACTTTGCAGGAAACGTACGCTGATCGAATGCAGCACGCTCGGGTGCTGCAGGTCGACCGTCGCATCCAGGTTCCCACCCTGCCAGCCGGCCCACGCGCCGTCGCGGAAATTGGTACTGCCGAGGATGCCGTTCACCATTTGCAGCGGGCCGCCCGAATACTGCGGGGCGGGTGGCGTCGCGTAGGTCACCGGTTTTCCGAGTGCAAGGTTTTTGACCAGCCGGAAGGTTTGACTGGCCTGGTATTGCACCTTGCCGCGGAACGGCGCCACGGTCACCGTCGCCGGCGTGTACAAGTCGAGAACGTCACCGAACGATGGCGAGGAGGTGGTCGGCTCGCTTCCATCGAGCGTGTAGTGCAAGCGCAGGTCGTCGAAACCGCGCGCGGCGCGAATGCGCCAGCGCTTGTAGGTCGGATTGAAACTCACGCGCGCATCGACGATGTCCTTGTCTTCCGGGCCGTAGGCGACGTGTTGCGACGCCAGCCACGCCTCCTGCGCACGCGCGCGCAACAGGAAATCGTGCCAGTCTTGCGCGCCCGGATTCCACAAGTGCTCGCCGATCGCCAGCAATCGCGGATACAACCGTGCGGCGCCATTCAGCGGCGTCGCCCGTTCGCTCCACAACGGCGCTTCGCCGCCCAGCACCTTGCCCGGATATTGTGCGAACAACGGATTGTCGAACGGATCGGTGCGATACAGATCCTGCAGTGTCATGCGGTCGATCGGCGTGTCGAGATAGAACGGACTGGCGATGATGATGCGGTTGCCGTTGGCCAACGCCTTCGCGGCTTCGCCGGGTCCGCGCCAGACTTCCACGACCGCGTTGGGGTCGAGATGACCCTCCAGGATTTCGTCCCAGCCGACCATCGTCTTGCCCTTGCCCGCGAGGTATTGCTGGATCCGATTGACGAAATAACCGTGCAGTCCCTGCTCGCCACTCAAGCCTTGCGTGCGCGCCAATTGCTGGCACGACGCGCAATCGGCCCATACGCCTTGCGGCACTTCGTCGCCACCGATGTGCACGTACGGCGAGGGAAACAAGCCGATCACCTCGTCCAGCACGTTCTCGAGGAAGCGATAAGTCGAATCCTTGCCGACGCAATCGACGTCGCGGAACACGCCCCATGTAACCGGCACCGCGATCTGCTTGCCGCTGCACGACAGTTCGGGATAAGCCGCGATCGCCGCGCTGCTGTGGCCCGGCATTTCGATTTCCGGCACCACCATCACATTGCGCTGGCGCGCGTAGTCGACCACCTCGCGAATCTGCTGCTGCGTATAGAAGCCACCGTGGCGCTTGCCATCGGCTTCGGTGCGCCAACCACCCACTTGGGTCAGCTTCGGATACTGCTTGATCTGGATGCGCCAGCCCTGGTCGTCGGTGAGATGCCAATGAAACACGTCGAACTTGTAGTACGACATCAAATCGATCTGCTTCTTGATGAAGCTGACCGGATAAAAATGCCGCGCTACGTCCAGCATCACGCCGCGCCAGCGATAACGCGGCGCATCCTCGATCTTCACCGAACGGATCGCCGGACGTACCTCGTGCTGCAACGGCAACAGTTGCCGAAGGGTCTGTACCCCCCAGAACAGGCCGCGTTCGTCCTTCGCGGCGAGCACGATGTGTCGGGGTGATACATCCAGGCGATACGCCTCGACTCCCTTGATCGACGAGTCGAGCTTGAGTGTGATCGCGCCGTAAGCAGGCGCCGCCGCCACCCGCAACGTGAGACCGGTCTGCTGCTCGATCTTGTCGCGCAGGAACTGCGCGATCCATTGCGCACGCGCATCGGCAGGCGCCACGATCCGCTGGTGCTGACGCATGGTGAATGCACCCTGCCCTTCCACCACGTGTTGCGGCTCCGGCACCACATTGATCTGTGCCTGTGCGGTACCCGCGCACAACAACAAGGCCATGCACGACAGGCACCCGGCCAACCTCAATCGCATACCGCCACCTCCCTCAATCCCGTATACCGTATACCCGGCGCACATTGCCGCCAAACAGTGCCGCGCGCGCGCCGGCCGCCAAACCCGTCAAGGTATCCGCCATCCGCAACCAGCCGGCATAGTCCCCAGCGAGATTCAGCACCGGCCAGTCGCTGCCCCACAACAATCGGTCCGGACCGAACGTTCCCAGCAAGTGTTCGACGTACGGCCGCAGGGCGTCCGTGCTGCAACGGCCGCCCGCTTCGGTCAACAGCCCGGACAATTTGCAGAACACGTTCGGCAGCGCGGCGAGTTTGGCAACCGAACCCCACCAAGGCCCGCGCTGATCGTTCGCGATGTCCGGCTTGGCGGCGTGATCGATCACGATGCGCAGATCGGCATGACGTTCGGCGAAGCGCAGCAAGCACGGCAAGTGCCGCGTCGCGACCAATGCATCGAAGCACAAATCGTGCGTGCGCATCGCGGCGATCGCCGGCGTCAACGCGGACGACAGGATCCAATCGTCATCGGCAAGGTTCTGCAGCATCGGCCGCAAGCCGCACAGCTTCGGATGCGCGGCCAGCGCGGCAACCTGCGCCGGCGCGTCGGGCGCGGCCATGTCCACCCAGCCGACCACGCCCGCGATGCGGGGATCACCACTCGCAAGTTCCAGCAACCACGCCGTATCGCGCACGCTCGGCTGCGACTGCACCACGATCGCGGCGTCGACGCCGACCGCATCCGCCTCGCGTCGCCAGTCGATGGGCAGGAAATCACGATGGATCGCGGCCAACTCCGGCGGCGGCCATGTGCAATCGTTGTGGTGCAAGCGCCAGAAGTGGCAATGTGCGTCGATCACTACCACACCCCTGGACACGGTACGTCGAGAAAGGCCCCGGCTTGCACCGGGGCAGGTTCTCGACGTTGGAGACGCTCAATCAATCCGGTCAGTCAATCTTGTAGTTGATTTGCAGGAACACCTCACGGCCGTTGTAGTCATCGCCCTGCTGGCGCGGAATGAACTCGAACCCGCCCGCGTAATAGGGGATCTCGCCGACCCGGTCGAAGATGTTGTGCACGATCAGACTCATCTTGATGCGCTGGTCGAACTGGTAACCGACCGATCCGCTCCAGATGATCCATGGCCTGATCATGCCGTAATACGGCACGCAGGCGGGATCGCCGGTGGACGGCTGGATGCCGTTGGACAACGTCTCGCAGCCACCGAAGTTGTTGCCGCGCAACGAGCCGTAGCGCAAGCCCGATACCGACGCGTCCCAGGCGCCGCGATTCCAGTTGACGATGCCGGTCACCCGGCTGGCCACGTTCTGGTAACGCGTGTTGAGCAGGGGATCGCTCGGCAGCGTGCGTTCCTTGTACGACAGGTTGTCGGTGTAGTTGACCGAGAGGCCGAAGTTGCCCCAGCTCTGGGTGGCGATGTGGTAATTGAGCGATGCATCGATACCGCTGACGTACAGCGACGATTCGTTGATCGGCCCGGTGTGGATCGCGGTGATGTTGCCATTCGCATCGCGTATCACGTCCTTGATCGCCAGTTGGCAATAGGGCGAGCCCTGCGCGTGCGTGATGTACTGCGCGCCGGTGATGGTCAAGCCGGTGGTGCAACCCGCCTCGTCCGCAAGCAGGGTGCCTTCATTGATGTAGCTGATCGCATTGCTGACGCCGGTATGCCAGTAGTCGGCCGTCACCGACAAGCCATTCACCCACGGGACATCCCACACCAGGCCATAGGTCCAGCCGTGGCCGGTTTCCGGCAACAGGTTGGGACTGCCGCCCTGATACTGCGTGAAGTAGGTGGAATGCTGGGTGGCCTGGCAGTTGAAGTCCTTGGCCTGGATGCACTGCAGGTCGTCGCGGTAGATGCCGACCTGCGACGCCGACTGGGTCTGGTAGATCGCCTGCATGTCCGGCGCCTTGAAGTTGGTGCCATAGCTGCCGCGCAGCAGCAGACTCGGAATCGGCCGCCACTCGATGCTGAAGCCCCAGGTCTTGGCAATGTCGGCAATGCTCGCGTCGACGTATTTGTCGGCGCGACCGGAAAGATCGATGTCCACGGTCGGCAGCACCGGCACCCTGAACTCGGTCGCGAACGAATAACGATTGCGACTGCCGCCGCCGGTATTGAGGTTCTGGAACGGGTCGCCGAAATCGAGTGTGTTGCCGCGCGGATCCGGCGCCAGCTTGTACCCGTTGTGGTAAGCCTCGAGCACCGCGGCCCAACCGACCGGCTTGTTGTCCCAGGGGACGTCGAACAGGTTGCCGTTGATATTGAAGGTGGCGTTTTGCATCCACGACCACGCCGAGTTCTCGCCCGCCACACCGAAGGTGGAGTACTCGGCCGGCGTTATCGGGTTCCAGAAGCGCTGCTGATTGACGTCGTACACCGGATACGTCGTGCCGCCGATGGTGGTGGTACCAAGCTGCGGACCGAAGAAGAAGTTGAACATCCCTTGTTCGTTCAAGCCGGTGTAATTCTCGTGCACGATGTACTTCTGGTAGCCCAGATTCAAATCCCAGTTGAAACGGTTGGAGAAGATCGAGCCGCGCAAGCCGGCGTGGACGTTCCAGTACTGCTCGTTGTCGTAGGTATTGCCCTGGGTTCCCATTTCGGCGTAGGTCAATTGCCGCAGGTAGTTGGTGATGACCTGGCCCGAGCCCTTGTCATAGAACGGCACCGGCAGCCCGCCCATGGGATAGGCGAAGGGACGCTGGGTCTGCGAGACGCCGTGGGTATCCCACAGCGCGATCGAGCCATACGCCTGCAGATTGTCGTTGATGTCGTACTCGCCACGGATGGCACCGTCATTGCTGCGCAGGCCCGGTGTCAGCACCCAATTGCGGAACAGGGCGTGCTGCGTGCAGTACTCGCCGTGGTCCGTGACCGGGCCGGTTACCTGATCGCCGTTGGTGGCGATGGTCTTCTTGTCGCGCCGCGAGAAATTTCGGAACGAGCTGCACGACCCCGCAGGTGGCGTGATGTAGTTGCCATTGGCGTCATACAACGAAAGCGCATCGTAAGTCTGGTAACCGAACATCCGATTGCTGGGATTCCACGCGCCATAGCCGGCGTCCGCTTCGGAAGCGGTGTACGGCCGGTCCTTGGCCCACAGCGGCGAGCGGTTGGTGTGTTCGAGGTTGTAGATGATGCGCCAGTGCTTGCCGGAACGACCGCCGACCCAGTTGAGGTCGCCGTACTGGCGACCACCGCGGGTCGCACCGCCGGCCGTGAGCTGCAGGTCGTCGCCCTGGTACTGCTTCTTCAGGATCACGTTGACGACGCCGGCCACCGCATCGGCGCCATAGATCGACGATGCGCCCGAGGCAAGGATTTCCACCCGGTCGATCATGCCGGTGGGGATGTTGTTGTAGTTCTGGAAATTGGTCTGGCCGTTGTTGGATTGCGGGTAATCGACGACGCGATAGCCATCGATCATGAGCTGGGTGAACTGCGCGCCCATGTTGCGCAGATTGAGTTGACGGGCATTCACCGACGTGGCGCCCCAGCTCGGCGGAGTCTGCGCCCTGCCGACCTGCGGCAGCGAGTTCATGAACTCCCACAGCGTCGTGAACCCTTCCTTTTTGATCTGCGCCCCGGTGATGGTCACGACCGGCTTGGCACCCTCGACCTCGGTGCGTGGGATGCGCGAACCGAGCACGGTGATCTGCTTCATGGTTTGCGGTTTCGATTGCGTCGACGTCTGTGTGGGCGCGGATTGCGCAAGCGCACCCAGCGGAATCAGCAGCGCAGCCGACAGCGCCAACGCGAGCGCATTACGGGGGAAAGTGATGTGTTGCATGGGTGGACCTCCCTGGAGCAGTCGTGATGATGCGGTTCAGGTTTGAGTCAACGATGCACTTATGAAACTTGGTTCAGGCATGGTAAAACCTCTCAACCACGATGGGAAGCCCCCCTTGTAGCCGCAAGTCAGTGGTATTCCCAGTTTCGAGACGGGGAGACGAGCACGGAGGTTGGGATGTCGCAGCGGGATCTGGAGCGAGCCGGCGTAATTACCGCGGCGACGACGGGACGGATGCACCAGAGACACGTGGCGGAGGGGCCGGCGGAAGGCCCGTACAAGACCGATCATTACCGCTATTGGTCGCCGCCCGTTTGCTACAACGGCAATACGGGCAAAAGGCGCGGCGCAAGCTTGGTTTTTTGCTTTGCGCAAATTGCAACGACGACGAACACCGCCGCTATCATGAACAACTCACTCGGTGGCACCGTGAGCATGCAATTTCCCTTCATCGCCTCACAAGTGCAAGCTCGTCATCGGCGGCAGGGGCGCCCATGACCGCGCCACGTCTGCAAGGACTCGACCATGCCACGGCGCAGCAGGTAATCGGAGCGGCGCAGGAGTTGGAGCTGGGCCGCGCCGACATGGCCGCTGCCCAGCTTGCATCAGCGCTTGTCGCTTACCCGGATCACCCCGAAGTGTTGCGCCTGCACGCCGGCATCCTCAATCTGCGTGGCGATAGCCCCGGCGCACGCGCGGCAATGGAACGCGCGATCGAGTTGCGGCCGCTGGATGCGCTGTATCACAACACGCTCGGTACGGTGCTGGGGAACGCCGGCGACTTCGACGCCGCCATCCGCGCCCTGCGCCGCGCCTGCGAACTGCAGCCGGATCTCGCGATTGCGTGGTACAACCTCGGGTTGATGCTGACGCAATGTGCACGCAATACAGAGGCGACCGAAGCGTTGCGCCGCGCAGTGGAACTGGACCCCGACAACATGGATGCGCGCGCGCAACTCGGCGAGCTGCTGCGCATGCAGGGTCGGGCCGAAGAGGCTGCCGCGGCATATCGCAGCGTGCTTGCCGGACGGCCGTGGACCGGCATGGCGTGGTGGGGCCTCGCCGACTTGCGCACAGGTGCGCTGACCGGCGACGACATCGACCGCATGCGGTCCGCAGCGCGTGACAACCACGCCGGCGACGACGACCGTATCGCCATCGGCTTCGCCATGGCCAAGGCACTGGATGAGCAAGGCCACTACAGCGAGTCACTGGATGAGCTGAAGCGCGCCAATGCCATCGCACGCCTTCGCCAACACTGGGACGCGCAGAAGTTCTCCGCCAGCATCGACGCGGTCAACGCCGCGTTTGCCGCGTTTCCACCAAACGCGGACACCGCCGAGCTGGGGCGCGAAGTGATCTTCATCGTCGGCATGCCACGTTCAGGCACCACCCTGGTCGAACAGATCCTTGCCTCGCATTCGCAAGTGGAGGGCGCAGGCGAACTGCACGACCTGCCGCAAGTGCTGGCGGAGGAATCGCGCCGTCACAGCCAGCCTTTGTGGCATTTGGCCGCCGAGATGCAACCGGCAGACTGGCAACGGTTAGGCATACGTTATCTGGAGCGCACCGCGCACTGGCGCAAGCGTCGCCCGAAATTCACCGACAAACTGCCCAACAACTGGATGTCCCTCGGTGCGATCCGGGCCATGCTTCCTGGTGCGCACATCGTGGTTTGCCGTCGCGATCCGTTGGAAACCTGTTTCTCGTGTTACCGCCAACATCTTGCGGGCAACGAATACACCCGCACGCCGGAAGATCTCGCCGCATTCTGGCGCGATTTCGATCGCAGTGCGACGCACTGGGCCGGGTTGTTCCCGACGCAGGTGTACCAGCACGATTACGAAGCGCTGATTGCCAACCCGGAACACGACGTGCGCAGATTGCTCGGCTTCTGCGGACTGCCGTTCGAGGAAGCGTGCCTGCGCTTTTACGAGAACGAACGCGAGGTGCGGTCGCCAAGCGCCTCGCAAGTCCGCAAACCACTCGATACCGATACCGCGCGTGCGCAGCGTTACGGCGCACTGCTCGATCCGCTGCGCGCGGCACTCGGGTTGCCGCTGTTCCAACCTGACTTCGGGCAACTTACGCAGCAAGGAACCGGTGAGTGCGGCACCATACGGTGACGTCAGCTTGCGGGTGGTTCCAGTTTGAAGGCCAACGTGTAGCGCGGCGCGTAGCAGACGCGATTCGGTGGCCGCCCCGCGTGCAGGATCGTGCCATCGAAAATCGCCAGGCGTCCCGGCCGCGGCGTGACACACGCCACGGCATCGTGATCCCTGTTGTACAGCAGCGTCTCGCCACCCCACTCCACGTCCCATTCCGGGGCGATGTACCACAACGCCGTGAGCCCCTGCTCGCCTTCCTTCACGTCGGTGTGCGTAAACAACATGTCGCCGTACGCAACATGGTTGCAGTACACCCTCTGTATCCGATAGTGGCTGCGGTCCGGGAGATCCTGCAACACTCCGAACGTGGGCTGGAACACCGCCAGTTGACGCGCGGTTTCCAACGGAATGTCAAGCTGCCAGTGGCGCACCGAATAAGTGTCCGGACGCGCGATCTCGTCGCACACGAAGTTGGCATTCAAGAACGCGTCGGTCAGTCGCTTGACTTCCGCCAGCGGGACCAGTCCGTCATAAATCCTGAGTGGGCGACCATCGATTTCCAGTGCACGAGTGAGAGACATGATTGCATCCGTTTGAACATTGGGCCACGCCGAACGCCAGCAAAGCGAACATGCGAAGGGATTCCCCAAATCATGCTACCGTTTCAAAAATCGTCGGTCTGCGCATCGTAGCCCCAGTGGACAAGCATGGGTTCAAGGATCGGCAGCAGCGGCTCGAAACACTCCCGATATCGCCTCCAACGACCGATACTGCCGGCGTTGATCGGCTCGATCACCTGAGTATAGCTGGGGGTTCCGATGTAGCCCTTCTCGCGCGCGCACGTGTCGAAATGCAGCATTGATTCAGCGTCATCCAGGCCCAGAAACTCCGCGATGCGTAGCGTCTGTCCCAGGGTATCTGCCACCAGATCCTCGTAGCGTGAAACGAACACGTCAGGATGGATCAGCGTCACGTGGTACAACCAGTTCTCCATCGCGGCGACATACGCACATGCCAGGTTTTCCGGCGATCTGCCCGCAACTGCGAGTGGCGCCGCACGAAAATTCTGCAGGTAACAACTCAGGATCACGTCGCAGGGATGGCGCAGCACAAGAATGAATTTCGCGTGCGGGAACATGCGATGGATCATCGGCAGCCACAACATGTTGAGTGGGTTCTTGTCGATCAGGCGGGTTCCCCAGTCCCGCGCCAGCTTGCCGCACGCCAGTAGCAGGTAGCCCTTGCGCAGCTCGTCGCAGTCGCGCTGGACAAGCCGGCCCAAATCGCGCGGAACCTGGATCTCCACGTCATCAAGCTGGCTGGCAAGCATGTTGAAAAACGGACGTTCGTCCATCGACTGCAACTGCGGATGCGCGTCCAGCATCTGCTCCAGCAGCGTGGTGCCTGAGCGCGGGAAGCCCACCACGAACACGGGCGATTGAGAAGCATCCGGACTTTCGAGTTGCGGCCAATCGCGATAATCCGCGGAGTCGAGACGGTCGCCTGTGTGCGGGAGCGGCGGTGCATCAGGGGCCAACAGGTGCGCGGAATAGGTGCGGATTTCTTCGACCTGGCGTTGGTGCGCCGTCGCGAGTGCGGCAATGGCAGCGACGCTATCGCCGAGTTTGTCGCAAGCTTCGGCCAGCGCAAAGTAGTGACCGTACTCGTGGTCATCGTCTTCACCGAGCTGCTCGAGTTGCGCGCGGGCCACGCCGTAGGCTCGCTTGCGCATCGCCAATTGTGCATCCAGTCGCTCGACGGCTCGGCGGACACTGTTGTTGGATGCGGCGCCGCTTGCGATGATCCGGCGCAGCATCGCCCCGGCCTTGCCCAGCAGATTGACGCGCTCGAGACTCTTGGCCAGCAGCAACTGCGCCGGCACATCGTGCGGCGACCGCTGAAGCAAGTCCTCCAGCACACCTATCGCGTCATGGACCTCCCCAATCCGGGCGAGCAGGTCGGCCAGTTCCAATTGCAAGTCGTCGCTCAATGGCAGCCAGTCGCGCCACGGTTGCAACAGCTCCGCGGTGCGCAAATCCCGGCACGCATCGCAGGCACGCGCGGCGTAAATCCGCGCGCTGATCGAATCCGGTGCCTTGGCCCACGCCCTGAGCAAGGTTGCGCGTGCCTCCGAAAATTTGCGGTGCTGCAACTGCAGCAGCCCGAGCTGCTCCAGCCTGTCTGGGTCGTCGGGCGTCAGCCGTACCGCGGTCCCGGCGGCCTGCTCTGCAGCCACCGAATCGCCTGCCACGCGCAGGGCCGTCGCGTAGTTGCACCAGTGCATGCCATCGTCTGGATGCAGCTCGGTGAGTCGCCTGTACATCGGTACGGCGTCATCTGGCCGCCCTTGTTGTTGCAAGGCAAGACCCAGCAGCAGCAAAACATCGGCATCGTCGGGCAGCTCCTCGAGACGTGCGCGGCACAGGTGCTCGGCAGTCTTCGGATTTTCTGCTTGGAAGGCGGCGATGATCGGATCGAGCGTGGCAGGGTCATTCATTCCCGATTACACAACCTGGAAGCAACAACGATACGCGCGCAAGCTGCCGATTGACAGCTCTGCAGTATTGGGCATCGGTCGCGCATTGAGCCTCGTGCGGTCTGCCGCCCTGCGAGTACACAAAGAGGCTGAAAGAGCCCGGCTGACACAGGTCAGGTCCCTTGGGACTCGGCTCCCAGGCAGCAGGCGCGACCCTGCTTGCGGTGCAACTCAAGGACCCGGGCTGCCTCCATTGCCGCCAGCGGTCTTTTGCCACGACGGAGAGCCAACTGCCTGTCCTCCCCAGCGCGGATGCGCGATCAGACCCGGGTAGGGTTCATTCGCCGGTTGACCATCCGAGCCCAGCGTGGGCGAACGCGCGAAGCTCCCCGCAAAGCCCGGAAACTCGACCGGGCTTTCCCAACCATCCTTGCTCACCGCCGACACGCCAAAAAAGAAATCGTCGAGGATGACGTGCTTCAGCACAATCGAATCCGAGGCTCCGGCACTTTGAGAGTGCTGCCACTGTGGCGCGGTGGTCTCGCGCCACCAGGCGTTGTAGCTCACCGCCCCCGGGGACGGCTTCCAACTGAGCGTGGTGTCATAGGCCACGGCACCTTTGACGGCGAGATCGGACGGCGGCGCCGGCGCCATGGCAAGGGAAGCCATGGTGATCGCATCCAGTCGGGTGGTATTGGCGAGATAGTCGAAATCCACCCACTTGATCACGTCTCCGTAATGCACGCCGTTTTCTACCCGAACGTTCTGGTGCTGGCGGTCGTAGTCCTCGTACGATTCAGACAGCCGCACCGCGGGATACCCCTGTATGAGGAACGGCAACTGGTCGCCGCCACGTCCCCAGCGATCGGTACGGTAGATCATCCTTACGCGGTAACCCGGGATGTATTGCTCGGCCAGTTTCTGCATGTAGCGTGCGATGTTGCGCGAAGGCGAATCAACACCGCCGCCGTGGAAACGCCGGTAGGCGGCCTGCTCCAACGTTTCGTTGGTCTTCGTTCCTTCGGAGAACACGCGGATGAAACTCGGATCGTGCCTGCCAGCGCCTCCATGATCGTTGCCGACCATGTCATTGTTGAGCTCGGCTTCGACATTCCAGTGCTGATCCACCGCATACTGCGCGATGACCCTGCCACCGTACAGGCCCTGCTCTTCCCCGGAATCGGCCGAGTAGACCAGCGTCGCCGGGAACTTGTATTTCGAAAGTACCCGTGCGGTCTCGATCAATGCCGAAACGCCCGCCGCATCGTCGTTGGCACCGGGCGCATCGCCGGTATTGTTTTTCCAGTGACTCTTGAACACGTTGCTGTTGATCGAATCGATGTGTGCCGTCATCACGATCACGCGGTCAGGATCGGTTGTGCCGCGCTGGATTGCGACGACATCCTCGACAGGCACACCGTTTTTCTCGGGAATACGCGGACCGGTGAATACCTGTGAGGGCCTGACCACCTTGATGCAACCGCCACAGTTCTTCGAAATCTTCTCGAATTGCGCCGCCGCCCAATCACGTGCGGCGACGATTCCCCGCGTCTTCGAATGCAGAAGCAATGTGGTGTTGCGGGTACCGAATCCGACCAATGCGGCATCGTACGCGTGCAGGTTCGGGGCGCGCACGGCGGCAACGACCTTCTGCAACTCCGGATGCTGGTTGGTGGGCGGGGCCGCTGCAACTGCCGACACCGACAGCGCGCACACCAAACCGAACACGAAAATCGGACGCTTACGACAAATCTGCTCATCCATTATTTTCACCGAACCCGTTTTGTCATGAAGTCGCTACGGCAACCCCCGGATTGCGGCTGACCGCGAGCCTGCAACAACGCGTTCGCGCGGCACCACGCGCAAACACGCCCAACTCCTGCAGAATCCGCGCACAGCCATCAGAAATTCACGGTAACGCGACCCCAATAGAAGCGACCTACCACGTCGAAATCGGCCCCATCCGTCGCGCCGTTACCGAGCCCGTAGAAGTTGTAATAGAGGACGGGCGGTTGCTTGTCGAACGCGTTGTTGACGCCCAAATCGATTCGGGCCTTGAACAACGGTATGTCATACCCGACAGCGAAGTCGTTGTACACATACGAGCCATAACGAAGTACGTACGGGACCTTGAAGCCGCGGACAGCGGAATAATGGCGTGACACGACAGGCGACCCGACGTCGAAGTGATCGATAAACCGCATCTGCCAGTAAGCACTCCACGGGCCAAGTTTCCAATTCAACTGCCCCTGAGCCCGAATGCGCGGCATCAATATTCCGATGCCACCGCCAATATCCGTATTGAGGTTGCCGACGAGGTCATATACCGAGTTGCCCGGCAACCCTGGGGCCGTCTGCTGCTTGTACTGACTCATGTACGTGCTGTGCAAGTCAACGGCGAATTGCCCGATTGCAAGGGGCGGAAGCCGGTACGACACATTGAAATCGACGCCTTTTACGTCTATCCGGCCAAGATTGGCAGTTGGCGCGTGGATTTGCCGAATCTGACCGGGGTTGGCGGTACCGGGACCAAAGCGATCGATGAGCGGACAAAACTGGTTGACACCGTTGAAACACGCAGTCAATACGGTACTTGCGGATACCCCGGTGATGTTGTTGTTGAGGTAGATACGCCACACGTCGACGCTGGCATCAAGCCGACCGGGTACGAATTTCGGCGACCACACGACACCGAAGTCGAATGACTTGCCCTGCTCGGGCCCCAACGGGAATCCCGCCAAGGCGGAACCGGACCCCAACGTGTTGGTCTGCGAGTGGGAGGACACCTCCGTGTCGACAAACGACCCATCGGTGGGCACACCGACGCACGCCGGATTGGCCACCGTGATGTGATCGCATGGATCACTGTTCAGCGTCGTGCCGCCGAAACCAATGCCGGCAAAAATGTCACCGATCGTCGGCGCCCTGAAAATCTTCGATACGTTTCCCCGAACCAGCACGTCTTCAATGGGTCGGTACTGGATGCCTATTTTCGTGTTGGATGTACTGCCGAAAGAGCTGTACTTGGAGTAACGGTCGCCCACATCCAAGCTCAGGCTTTGCACGCCCGGGAAGTCCTTCAACAACGGCACAAACAATTCGCCGTAGGCTTCCTTCACGCTGTACCCGCCACGCACCGGCGAGGTACATTGGCTGCTGAGTGGGCACAGACCGAAAGGATCCGCCAGCAAGCCGCTGCCCACAACCTGGTTGAGATACAAAGTCCTGTAGGATGCGCCGAGTGCGAGCTGCACCGTGCCAGCCGGAAGGTCGAAAATTCCACCGGAGATATCGGCGTACTTGTTGCGCTGTTGATTGTACGTATTGAAGATACCTGTCGAAGTGGTGCCTGCCGCTTGCACAACCGCCAGCGACGCCGGGTTTTCCAGATTGAACGTATCCCACGGCGTACAACCCGAAATAATGGTGCTCAAGTCGCCCGGCGTGTCGACGCATACGACCTGATTTGTCGCCGGATCCAGCATGGATGGCCCGAGGCCGGGGTTCAGCGGTGCCAATACGGGAAGTCCCTCAGCCTTCGTAGTGGAGCTCACGTGTCCGTAGTCAAAGCCGATGTCCCATTGCCAGTCGTGCCCCAGGATCGTCATGTAACCGCGCAGCCCGAGCATTACATTGTCGGTCGTGCGTTCAACGGGCGTTACGCGATTGCCGACGGTGGTCAACCGCGATTCCAGTATATTGCCGCTTGTCGGTGAAAACGTGATCCCGAACGGATTGTAGTAGCTGTATTGGGATACATTCACACCAGTGAGATTTGACCACACCGGCGGACCAAGCGTGAAGCTGCTCGAGGTCTTGTTATGCAGCACCGTCAGAAACGCATCGACGTTCGACGACAAATGCAACGTTCCGTTGAGGAACGCATCCTCGCGCTCCTGGGGTTGGGTCAACGGGCGAGCCACCGAGTAGCTGTAATAGTCCTCCCGACTGGTGCAGTGGAAGTCCGCAAGGCCGACCGGCTGACTCTGTCCTACTGCACTCGTGTTCAGTGAGACCGTCGGGCACCGGAACTGCGCTTTCAGATTCGGAGGCAGGAACGTGACGCTACGTGGGGTGAAACTCGAGCCGCCAAGAACCGTATGGATTGGTGTGTTCGTGCTTCCCGTGATCGATAGTGTTTGACTGGAGAACTTGCGGTTTATCTGGGCGATTGCTTCCGTCTTGTTGTAGTCAATACCGGCAACGAGGCTTCCCTTGTCCGAAGCCAGTCCCGTGGTGAACGAAAAGCCCGTGCCGACCCCGTCGCCATGGTTGGAAATGCCGTAGTTGGCCTGGAACTGGGTCTCCTTATAGTTGCTTTTCAGGATGACGTTGACCACGCCGCCGATTGCATCTGAGCCATAAACCATTGATGCCCCGGTTGTCATGACCTCGACGCGATCGATGGCCGCCACCGGGATCGTGCCGAGATCATTGTTGACAATACGTTGTCCGTTGACCAACAGCAGGGTGCGTGCCGGCCCCAGTCCCCGGAGTCCGACCTCCTCCAGGCCGGTGGCGCCCTGATTGTCTATGTTGGGAGTGGTAATGGCGCCGGTCACGGACGGAAGATCCTTTATGACTTGGCCGATCGTCAGGGCGCCGGTCTGCTGGATCTGTTGCGCGCTGACAACAACCACCGGATTGGCAGTCGCAAGTTGCGCCGCGCGAATGTGCGAGCCCGTGACCGAAATGGCCTGCAGGGTTTTGGGCTTTTGTGGTGCCGGTGGAGGTGATTGTTGCGCTGGAGTGGTTTGCGGGGCAGGAGCTGGATCAGCCGGCGGGTCCCGCTTCAGCACGAAGGTCGACTTGTTGATCTGCACGGAAGCCAAGCCACTCCGGCCCAGCAAAATCTTCAGAGCCGCGGCAGGCGCGAAGCGCCCCGATACGCCTGGCGTGAATTTTCCGGCAACCAACTGCGGTGCATAGTTGACGTCGGTGCTGCTTTGCGTCGTGAAGGCATCCAATGCCTTGCCGAGCGGCCCGGCAGGAATGTTGAAGTCAAGGACTGATGTGGCCGCCTCGACGGTCTGGTTCGCCTGCGACGCGTATGCCTGCATCGGAAGCAGAAACGCACCCGCACTTGCCGCGGCAACCGCCAGCGCGATGGAAGTCGCGATCGCCCGCTGCCTCGGCAGGCGGGGATGAATGATGCCAGCGCGCAGCGCGCGCGTCCCCCCAGCCAGCTTGGGTGTCTTTGCCTTCATCATGGTCCCTCCCGTCATGGTTCGCGGCCGCGTACTTTGAAATGAAACGGAACGCGCGGTGCAAAACCCTACCTTCGCGTGCAGGTCAGGAGCCGGCACGCTCTCCACCAACCATGATCACTGGCGTCGCAAGATGACCGCCCCCCGCCAGACGTCGATCACTGGTGCCGCAGGATGACCGCCCCACCGGACGTCTGCTCCGCGCGGATCGGCCATCCCGACTCGAGAATCTTTACCAGCGTTTGTTGATCACCAACGTGGAAGGCCCCGGTCACACGTTCGGTATCCAGCGAGGGGTCCGCGATCCGGATCTTGACGGTGCTGTAGCGGTTCATCTGGGCGAGCAACCGGGGCAAGGGCCAGTTCTTGGCCACCACTTCGCCGCGTGTCCAGTCAACCGCGTCGGCAAGATCCACTTTGTGCACGACGCCTACGATGCCCGAGCGATCGAACTTCAACGTTTCGCCCTGGGTAAGGGTCGCATGCGAATCGGCCGCGGCGACCGCGACCGAACCCTGCAACAGGATGACGTTCACGTTGTCGTGCGCGCCAATGCTGACCTGGAACCTGGTGCCGATGTCGGTGACGGTGCCCCCGCCCGCGTGCACGATGAACGGCTCACCGGGACTGTGAATCACGCTGAATTCAGCGCGCCCACGCTCGAGTTTCACCTGCCGCAGGTCCCGGCCATAGCGCACCACCACGGCCGAATCGGTATCCAGCAACAGGCTTGAACCGTCAGGCAATGCGATGGTCTGCTGTTGGCCGACCTTGGTGACGTAGCGCGTGCCAGGCGACGGCACCGCCATCGTCGCGCGCCACCCGAGCGCACCCAGCCCCAACACCACGACTACTATAGCCGCCGCCGCGAGTGCAGGCACGAGCCGGGAGTGAAACCTGCGAGGTTCGCTCACCCGTGCCGGGAAAAGCATTCTGGCCGCCGCCTGTTGCAGCTCCGGGTGCTGCGCCGCTTCCCGACCCAATGCCCACAACCGCTCGGCATGGCGGTAAGCAGATGCGTGCGCGGGGTCCGCTCGGCGCCAACGTTCAAACGTTTGCCATGCGGGATCCTGCTTGTCCACATCCAGCAGCCGGGCCAACCAGCGTTCCGCCTCCCCGCGAACCCGCGTGTCGATGTGGGGCTTTGCATCCTCGTCTGTCATGATCACTAAAACGCTCCCACGCTCAAATCGCCCACCCTTTTTCGCATGGTTCCGAGTCCTTTTGCGAGGTGCTTCTCAACCATTTTGATTGAAATGCCGCAGTGCTTGGCGATTTCGGCATTGGTCATCCCGCGCGCAAGTCGCAGCAGACAAACCCGCTGGCACTTCGACGGCAACTGCAGGAGTGCACCCCGCACCTGTTCCAAAGCCTGTTGGCGTGCTGCGAATGCTTCGGGCGAATCCCCTTGCGCAACGACTACTTGGTCGTCGAACGCCACCTGCTGGTCTGCGTGGCGGTGCTGCGCCTCCCGAAACTTGTCGTGTGCAGCGTTGACCGCGATTCGGTACAGCAGCAGTCGCCACTCGCCGACAGGCTTCGAAAACTGGTAGCGCAGCAACTTGACTATGCTTTCTTGCGCCACTTCCTCGGCATCTTGGCGGTTGGCCGTGCGTACCTGCAGAAACTGCAGCAATCCGCGGTATTGCTCGCGCACGAAACGATCAAACGGGCCGGTACTTGCGAACGCGCGCCCGCCCAGCACGCCAACCCGCGGCTCTTCCAGGACACGCCTCTGCTTCGATGCTGCCATGGAGCCTGGATGCGACCCAATCAAAACATCATCGTGGTACGAAGCGGGCGAGAACGCAAATTGCATGGCCGCGGCGCCAGATCACACGATGGTTTCGATACGCCAGCGACCATGCATACCAAAGCCTGCCGGGTTCCGCCGCGATGGCAATTGGAACGCCTCGATCGGACCCGGTGCTATCGATCTGAGGATGATTTGCGAGATGGAAGTTACCAGGCGCCGACAGGCACGACGTCAAACGCGATAGTCAACCGGCATTCCTCGGTATCCCCTGAAAAAGGCACGGTGCCATGCCACATGTAGGAAGGAAAGAGCACCAGCAAACCTGGCTCGGGCTTGATGAAATATTCAGGTCCCAAGGTCGCGCGGGTCGCGAACGCAGGCTCACCGAACTTCAGCCAGCCTTCGCCGCCATGCCGTGTGACGGCTGCGGGAAGATGCAGGTAACACGCCGACGAGATCCAGCCTGCGGGATGGTAATGGCTGACGTGGAACCCACCAGGCCGGAGGCGTACCGACCATATGCCGTTCATCTGATAACGCCCCGTATTGCGGCTGCGCATCGGATCTTTACCTCTGCCGAGCGCCTGCATGTAGCGGCGGATCGGCTCGTCGATGGCGCTTGGGAAGGCTCGAATCGCGTCGGATTCGGACTGCTCCGGCAGCAGCTGGATTTGGCTGCCTTCGCGCAGCGAATTGCCGATTGGATGAGCATGCAAGGTGTGTGCGCGCGTCAATGCGGATTGGAGATCGTGAAGATACCCGGCCAGATCAGGCCACCCGGGCGGCGTGTCGATGTAACTCGCCTGCACGAAGTTGCGGTAATCGAGCAACTCGCGGTAGCGGGGATCGCCGGCAATGCGCAAGGCGTCGGCCTGCATCGCCACCGCCTCGCCATCGGCGGGATCCAGCGCGTGCAGCTTCGCTGCAATGTCGAGGGCCTGGCGCACATCGCCGACCGCAAGCGATGCATTGCCGAACGCCACCAGAGCACCCCGATCGTGCGGAACGACAGACAAGGCACGGCGTGCGTAGCGAAGAGCGCGCGCTCCGTCGAATTCGAGCGCGATCGTGGCGGCAGCCTTGAGCAACGCCGGGTCTTGCGCATCGAGTGCGAGCCCCGCGTCGATTTCAGCAAGTGCCGCCTGCGGCATACGCGCTGACGTCAGCAACCGAGCCTTGGCGATGCGCAGACCGCGCAGCATCGGGTACGCCTGCAAAGTCATATCGATCGCGTGGCTGGCTTCGTCGACATCACCGGTTCGCATCCACACCAGTTCCATCAGATTCGAGTGCGCAATCTGGTGGTCCGGTTTCGTCTGCACGACTTTGCGGAATTCTGTCTCTGCTTCGTCGAACCGGGCTTGCCCGAGCAGGGAACGGCCCAACACAAACGCGGCCTCCGCCGCCGATCCGCGATGTGCAATATCCCTGCGTACGACGCTTTCGGCTTCGACGGGCTTGTCATTATCGGCCAGTGCAGCGGCAAGCCTCCACGCAGCATCGCGATTCCCGGGTTCCTGCTCCGCCCAGCGTCGCAAGACCGCCTCGGCGTCGTCTTTCCGACCCAAAGACATCAGCGCGTAGCCGCACAGCATCAACAACTCGCCACTTGCGTGACTGGATTCGGCAAGGGGAGCCAACACCGCCAACGCTTCCTGCGAGCGGCCGAGGGTAATCAAGGTACGGGTCCGCGCCGAGACTTGCGCGATGGCGGAAACCACTTCGGCATCGGTCGGTGCGAGATCGAGTGCGTAGCGCAGCGCGCCTGCCGCGCCGACGTACCGGCCTGACTGCAGCAAGCTGGCGGCGGTTCGCAGGATTTCGCGAGGATCAGCGGGCAACGACGGCGTCACAGGGTCAGACTGCCTGTTGGTAGCAGAAATCTCAAGTGAAAAATCAGTCCGTTTTCCAGACGGGGAAACAGGTCCGCGCGGCAAGCATGCCTGGGTTCGAGCCAACGTCAGGCGGCGACACGGTCAGCAAAGACTACGCCATCGTTGCGCACCGTTGACAGATATCGCTTGCAGACATAAAAACAGCAACGGCGATTTCGGCCAATCACAATCTGGAGTCCCTCCATGCGGTATGTTCCCGGTGCCTGCATCGTCGCGATCGTCGCCACCTGTGTTGCAACAGCCGGCATTATCGGCGCGGCCTACGCCGGCACTGCCCCCGAGGTCGGCTCGGGCAATGTCACCACCGCGGATCCGGCAGTCCCGCGGCCCGGCACCCAGCCCTGCATCGTGCAGTTGATTCCGAAGCAGGCTTTCGGCAGGCAAGGCAATGACACGCGTATGGATGCGGCGCCGCATCCGTTCCACTATCGCCCGCCCGCCGGCTGCAAGGGGCCATGGGCAAAAATCGTGCTGGAAGCCAACTTCGCGGTCGACGCGGGTGAGCAATACGACCGCACCGTTTCGATCTGGCTGAAGAACGTCAACCTCTACTTTGGCACGACGCAGGAACCTTCTCCCGGCGTGGCACCAAGCTGGCAGGTGCAGCGGGACCTCACCGACTACAGCAGCCTGCTGCGCACGCCGGGCGACGGACAAATCCTGATCAACAACTGGATCAATGGCATCCGCTCCAGCGTAATCCATGCCAGCGCCCGCCTGCTGTTCTATCCGGCCGATCGGGCGTTTCCCGCGCCGCGGGTGCCGGACAGGGTTTACGCCTTGAATGGCAAAGGCGACATGCCGGCCAAGCTGATGGGTGCCGACGGCAGGCTTTCCCGCAGCATCGTCTTTCCCGCCAACACCACGCGGGTCTACCTGGACCTGTTCGCGCAACCGCAAGCGCATGACGAGTTCTATTACATGTGCCTGCCTGACGAGGTGATCCGGAAGGCCGGAAGACCGCCCAGCAACGGATCGATCGACCGCAGCCAAGTCTGCGGCGGCGGCAGTTTTCGCGAAGTCGAGATCAGCATCGACGGCAAGCGCGCGGGGCTGGCGCCGGTATCACCGTGGATTTTCACGGGTGGCCTCGACCCGTTCCTGTGGCAGCCAACGCCGGGTGCCCAGACACTCAACTTCCTGCCCTGGCGCGTCGACCTGACGCCATTCGCAGGCGTGCTGAGCGACAGCAAGCCCCATTCCGTCTCGGTGCAGGTGTTGAGCGCGCCGAACTTCTTTTCGGTCGCGGGTGCGTTGCTCGTGTACCAGGACAAGCACGTCGAACACACCGGCGGTGCGGTGACGCGCAACACCTTGCAAACCGCCTCGCTGACACCTGCCGTTACCAGCACCCTGGCGACAGGCAGCGGCGGCGTGAACGGCGACGTCTTCACGCAGTCCAGCCAGCATTATGTGATCGAAGGCTACGTGGATACGCCCAACGGGCGGATGCAGTCGCAGGTCGAGACCACCATCGGGTTTGGCAACACCCAGCAGTTCGCCAGCAACGGTAAACATGGCCGCCACCACGTCACCAGCCAGACCGCACGCGTGGACAGCACCAGCAGCACCACCGGCGCGGGGTCTCCTGCGCGAAGCCTGCACAAGATCATCGACTACACGCTCGATGTACGCACCTTCATGCACGCAGGTCAGGGCAACATCCACCATCGCGACGTGCAAGTCGTGCAGCGTTTCGGCCAGCACGTCCTGCAGCGCGAACAGGGCCTGCCGTTCTATCAAGCCACCATGACCGACACGCACGTCGGCGCCGACCATCTGAGTTACCACCAGGGCGACCGGACATCCTTCGCCAGCCATGGCCAGAGCAGCACGCAGAACTTCAGGTTCACCGATTCGCTCGGAGATTGTCATCAGACCGAGGTGCAAGCGCGTGATGGAAAGGTCACGAGTTTCACGCGAGGCCAGGGATGCCTCGACTCCGACACGATGCACTGGTTCGTGCATCCGGACGGGTCACCGGACAGCTTCGGTTGGCGCGGGCGCTTGCAACCCCGTGGGCAATCGGCGCCGCGCCAATAACGCGGTGCCCGGAATTTTTATATCGTCATTCCGGGGCTGCCCGCAGTTTCATCGCGGGCAGAACCCGGAATGACGAATGTATTTCCAGGCCCGACCGTCAGGCTTGCGGCCCAGATACGCGCAAGGTCCAGGCCAATGTGCCGGCCAGCTTGCTGCGCACGCTGGGCGGCAGCTCGACCCGGATACCGTTTCCGTGCGATGACCATGCGAGCGGCTTGCGGAGGCCCAGTAACTCCACGCGCGCGCCCGCAGCCGGTCGCACGTCGTGCAGGACGACGCTGGCAGGCAACTCCTCGTCGGCGTCCATCAGGTAGATCGCATTGACGCTGCCATCCTTGTTTCTGGTGAATCGAAACTTGCCATCCTGATACGGCGCGCAAGGTTTGCTGCCGTGGATCGCCGAACCGTTGATGCCCATCCACGCGCCAATCGCACGTAGCCGCTCCAGCGCGATGGCAGGCAGTGATCCATCGCCCTCGGGACCGATGCCGAGCAACAGGTTGCCGCCCTTGGCCACGATCCCGACCAGCGTGTGCACCAGCTCGCGCGGCGACTTGTACTTGTCGTGCGGATTCCACGACCACGAGGTGCCCATGGTCATGCAGGTTTCCCACGGGTACGGCAACAGGTGCTTGGGAACCGTCTGCTCGGGCGTGCGGTAGTTCTCGTACGGGCCGCCGTCGGCGCGGTTCACGAGAATGATGCCGGGCTGGTTGTCGCGCGCGATCGCGGCGAGCCGGGGCATGTCGATGTCCTGCGCCCACGGCACTTGCATGCCGTAGGCCTTGGCATCGGGATGGTCTTTTGCATTCACCCAGCCGGCGTCCATCCACATCAGGTCGATGCGGCCGTACCGCGAAGTGATCTCGTCGACTTGGGCGTGGGTGAATTCAACGAAACGCTTCCACATGTCGGGATACTTGCCGACGTCGTAGTTGTTGTTGCGGGTTGGCGTGGCCCAGCGCGGTGACCAGTAATCGGGCTGGTGCCAGTCGGCCTTGGAGAAATACGCACCGATCCCGAAATCGCGCGCGCGGAACGCGTCGAACACGGCCTTGGCAATGTTCGCACGCGGGTTGGCGTGATACGGCAGGTCGGGCGCGGTAACGCGATAGTCGGTCTGGCGCGTGTCGAACATGCAGAAGCCGTCGTGATGCTTGGTGGTGAACACCACGTAGCGCATGCCGGCCGCGTGCGCGGCGTCCGCCCATTGCGCCGGATCGAACTTCACGGGATTGAACGTCTTCGGCAGTTGCTCGTAGCGACGTTTCCATTCGACGTAGCCAACACCGTCGGGACGCTTGCACCATGGCTCGTCCTCGGAACAGATCGACCACGACTCGACGATGCCAAGCTGGCTGTAGATACCCCAGTGCAGGATGAGGCCGAACTTCCAGTCCGACCACTGCGCCAGTTTTTCCAGCACCAGCGGATCGGTCACCGGCACGTAGCCGTCGTCCGTGGCCTTCGCCTTTGCAGGCGCCGCCGCTTCCGCGAATTCCGGCGTCAACGGCGCCAGCAGTGCCAGCGTTGCCGCCCCCTGCAACAGTTTTCTGCGCGTCACCATGGTGCGAATTCCTCATTCATTGAAATGACGCCGGAGCGCAGCAAGCAGAACGTACACGTAGGCCGGATCAAGCCGCCCCTGCGGCGGAAGACTTCAGGCATCCTGCCTTCCGGCCCTTCGGGCCCGGCTTCGCCGTTCGCGCCGCTCCTGCGGCGCAGTCGGCACTCGCGCCGCAGCGCTCGGCCTTGATCCGCCCTACCAAGCTGCGCGTCACCATGGTGTCAGTAGTCCGAAATGGGTTTGCCTTGGTTCTGGAACAGCTTGATCGGCCCGTCCAGGTGCACCGCGATCACGGTGATGTCGGGATCGAATGCGTATTTCGGAACCGGGATGGCCAGGATCGCGGGCGCGCCACCCAGGGTGGTTCCAATGCGTTTGGGGAAAAGCATGGTGCCGTTGCCGACCACGCGGGCGCGTACCACGTGATTGGTCAGTCCCTTCAGCAGGATCGGGCCGTTCGGCTGACCGTCCAAGAACAGGTACAACGTTTCGTGGTTTTGCGACAAGGTGCTGTCGCCAAGATAATAGTCGTGGGGAATGCCGGCGCGGGTGCCGTAGACCGCCTCGTGGTTCTTCTTGATCCAGCGGCCGACCTGTTTCAGTGTGTCGACCTCGATCTTCGGCAGCGTGCCGTCGGCGCGCGGCCCGATGTCGAGCAGCAGGTTGCCACCCATGTCGAGGGTGTCGGAGAGGATCCGGATGATCTCGTACGGCGTCTTGAAGTTGTGGTCGTTCGGCTGGTAGCCCCATGAATCATTCATGGTCATGCACAGCTCCCAGTACTTGTCGGGCGGACGCGTGATCGGCACACCCTGCTCGGGCGTCGCGTAGTCGCCATAGCCGGCCAGACGGCCGTTGATGATCGCGTTCGGATTGTGCGCGAGGATCCACCCGCGCAATGGTTTTGCGTGCCATTCGGCGGCAGTGTGTTCCCAGTCGCCATCAAACCAGTACAGATCCGGGTGGTAGCGCCGCGTCAGATCGTGGACCTGATCCTGGTAATAGGTGACGAAACGGTTCCAGCGCTTAGGGTCGTCCTTGATGCGATAACGCTGCACCGGCTTGGCATAGCCGGGATTGCCGATGGGGGAAACGAAGCCCGGGTACAACCGGCTCGACCAGTCGATCAGCGAGAAATACAGCCCGACCTTGAGCCCATCCTTGCGCAACGCCCTGACGAATGGTCCGACCAGATCGCGATGCGCGGGCGTGTCGTTGACGACGTTGAGGCCATGCGTGGTCGGCCACAACGCGACGCCGTCGTGATGCTTGGCGGTCAGTACGGCGTACTTCGCACCGCTGTCCTTGATCAGATCCGCCCAAGCCTGCGGATCGTAATGGCTCGCGGTAAAGCCCGCGAGCTGCTGCATGTAGTGATGCCAGGAAACCCAACCGTCATGGAATGACCATGACTCGGTGATACCGTCGACCGCGTAGATGCCCCAATGGATGAAAACGCCAAACTTGGCGTTCTCGAACCATTGCATGCGCGCGGTTTCGGCGGCGGCTTGCGCCGGGGTGTGGACGATGTTGGTGTTGACGACGTTGGTGTTGGCGGTGTCGGTTGGTGGCGTCGCAGGTGCTGCGAAAATGGCGCCAGCCCATCCGGCCAGCGCGCAAGCCGACAGGATCAGCCAGAACCTTTTCATGCCGTGCTCATGCCGTCAGTTCGCGCGAGATCTCGGCAACCGCGGCTCGCAGCCGCTCCAGTGCTGCCTTCATCGACACCTTGACCGGCCGGCGCTCCACGTAGGGAATCGTCAACGCGCCCGCGGCGGCGCCATGCCGCAGGATCGGCGCGGAAAGATCGGTCACCGCATCCACGTCACCGCTGGGAAGCATCGCATAACCTTGCGCGCGGATCGTGTCGGCCTGGGACAGGAAACGCTTGCGCCGCTGCAGCGTGCCGGCATCATCCATCAGGGCCAGCCAGTGCGCGCGCGCTTCGCCGTTCTGGAACGCGAACAACACCATTCCGGACGTGGAGTGCGACAACGGCAGGCGGTGCCCCACCCGTACCACGAACCCCAGATCGCCCGGCGGTTCGATACGCGCGATCACCACCATCTGGTCGCCCGAGGCGACCACGAGATGACAGGGCTGCAACACGTCGCGCGCGAGCCGGTGCATCACCGGCAACGCGGCTTCGACCAGCGACTTGACCGGCGGTCGTTCCATGCCGAGCAGGAACAGGCGATTGGTCAGGACGTAACCGGAATCGTCGGCGCGCGCGATGTAACCGCGTTCCTCCAGTACCTGCAGCATCCGGAATATCTCGCCCTTGGAATAACCGATCGCCGCGGCGATGCCGGTCATCGTGAACGGTGCTTGCGCGTGCGCCAGCAATTCGAGGATGTCGAGACCCTTGTCGAGTGCGGGCGCGCGATACTTGGCGGGTTTCGTATTCATCTCGTCACCATTCGCGAGAAAATTGCAGCGTGGCAGTCGCGCCATCGTATGCACTGGCAAAGTTAGATTTCATATTTACAACTTGACGATACACAAGCTAGTATCCAACCGCAACACCCGCCGGGCAAACCCGGCGCGCAACCAGCGGATCCGGACCCGCAAGGACGCTGCAGCAGGAGCCCCCATGCAGTATGCCGACGGCGCGCTCGCGCCGCACGATGCCAAGATACCCTCGCCCGTGCGCGCTTCGCTGCTCGCGCTCGCCTTGATCATCAGCCTGTTCTTCCTGTGGGGCATGGCCAACAACCTCAACGACGTCCTGATCAAGCAGTTCAAGAACGCGTTCCGATTGTCCAACGTCCAGGCCGCGCTGGTGCAGTTCGCG
The DNA here is from genome assembly GCA_050738155.1 of Rhodanobacteraceae bacterium. Classification (GTDB taxonomy): domain Bacteria; phylum Pseudomonadota; class Gammaproteobacteria; order Xanthomonadales; family Rhodanobacteraceae; genus 66-474. The sequence goes on along the minus strand of JBOHYW010000008.1, from coordinate 14,756 downwards.
TTCTACTTCGGCTACTTCCTGCTGGCCATTCCGGCCGGCCTGTGGATGCGGAAATTCGGTTTCAAGAGTGCGATCGTGGTCGGCCTCGTGCTGTACGGCATCGGCGCGGCGCTGTTCTATCCCGCCGCGACACTGCAGACCTACGCGATCTTCCTGGCGGGATTGTTCGTGATTGCATGCGGACTGTCGTTCCTGGAAACCTCGGCGAACCCGCTGATGACGGTGCTTGGTCCGCCCGCGGGCGCCGCACGGCGCCTGAACTTCGCGCAGTCATTCAATCCGTTGGGTTCGATCGCGGGCGTGGTGATCGGCCGCGAATTCATCTTCAATGGCGTCGAACACAGCCCGCAACAACTGGCGGCGATGGCGCCCGCCGCGCGCCACGCCTATTTCGTGACCCAGGCGCTGGCCGTGCGCACGCCGTATCTGGTGATCGCGTGCGTGGTGGTCGTGTTCGCGCTGCTCATCGCGCTGGTGCGGTTTCCCGCGGCCGTCGAGCAAGGCGACCGCGACGCCGATGACAACGTGCCTTTCCTGCGCACGTTGAGAAACCGGCGCTGGCGTTTCCTCAACCGCCATTTCCTGTCCGCGCTGGCCGCGCAGTTTTGTTACGTGGGCGCGCAGGTCGCGGTGTGGAGTTACCTGATCCTGTACACCCAGCACGCCCTGCCCGGCACGCCGGAACGACAGGCCGCCGACTACCTGATCGCGTCGCTGGTGTTGTTCACGCTGGGACGTTTCGCCGGCACCGCATTGCTGCGCTTTGTAGCGCCGCGCAAATTGCTGGCAGCCTTCGCGGCCATCAACGTCGCGTTGTGTGCGGTGTCCGTCGCCGCACCCGGCTTGGCCGGGGTATGCGCGCTGGTGGCCGCGAGCTTCTTCATGTCGGTGATGTATCCGACGATCTTTGCACTCGGCGTGGATGGTTTCAGCGACAGCGACCGCAAGCTCGGCGCCTCGTTCCTGGTGATGGCGATCATCGGCGGCGCGGTGGTGACCGAGGCGATGGGCGCGGTGGGCGACTCGGGCGGCATCGTCTACGCCGAGCTGATTCCGCTGGCGTGTTTCGCGGTGGTGTTCGCGTTCGCGATGCAACGCGCGCCAGCCCGTGCCTGGGAGATCGATTGATGCGCCTGTATTACGCGCTCGACTTGCACGACGATCCTGAGCTGATCGCCGAGTACGAACGCTGGCACGAACCTGAAAACATCTGGCCGGAGATCACGCAGTCGATCCGCGCCGCCGGCATCCGTGACCTCGAAATCTTCCGCGCCGGCAATCGGCTGGTCATGATGCTGGACGTGCCGAAAGACTTCTCGCCCGCCACCAAGGCCGCAGCCGACGCCGCCGACCCGCGCGTGCAGGCGTGGGAAACGCTGATGTGGAAATTCCAGCAGCCGCTGCCGTTCGCGAAGCCGGGCGAGAAATGGGTGCCTATGACGCGGATGTTTTCGCTGAGGGACGTATTGGCTACACGTAACGATTGAAACTTGCTTGGAATAGCCCACCTGCGGACCTGATTGGCGCTATATCTCAGCAACCCTCGTGCACATGGGGAAATTTGTCGTCATTCCGGGGCGATCACCGGCTGTATCGGTGATCGAACCCGGAATCTGCCTTTGATGGCAACAGAGGCCAAGAGCAGATTGACTCGCGCCATCCCTGGCGCTCGCCCTTTGGGTCGCCTGCGGCGTTCGCGTTTGCAGTCCCTGCAAACGCAGTCGGGTTCGGTCTGCGATGAAGCTGCAGACCGCCCCGGAATGACGGTGAATGTGACTTACTGAGATATAGCGCTAATCAGGCCGACGGGAGAGGCGTTTTGAAGTGCCACGCCGGCCCATCCGGCCACCGATACTCGCGCAACGACGCTTCGCGCATTTCGGTCGAGAAACCAGGCGCCGTCGGCGCGAGGTAGCGTCCACCGCGAACCTTCACCGGGTCAACGAAGTGCTGGTGCAAGTGATCGACGTATTCGATCGCGCGATCTTCCATGCTGCCGCTGATCGCGACGAAATCGGCCATCGCGAGGTGCTGCACCATCTCGCACAACCCGACGCCACCCGCGTGCGGAAACACCCGTACGCCGAACTTCGCGGCCAACAGCAGGATCGCAAGATTCTCGTTGACGCCGCCGACCCGCGTCGCGTCGATGTGCAGCAGATCGACGGCGCGTGCCTGCAGCAATTGCTTGAACATCACCCGGTTGTGGGTGTGCTCGCCGGTGGAAATCGGTACCGGCGCGACCGCGCGCCGGATCGCGGCGTGGCCGAGTACGTCGTCGGGGCTGGTCGGTTCTTCGATCCACGCGGGACGAAACGGCGCGAGCGCGCGGATCCATTCGACCGCTAGCCCAACGCCCCAGCGCTGGTTGGCATCCACCGCGATCGCGACGCCCTCGCCCGCCGCCGTGCGCGCGATGGCGAACCGGCGCATATCGTCACTCAGGTTTTCGCCGACCTTGAGCTTCAAGGTGCGAAAGCCGTCCGCGACCGCCTGCCGCGCCAATTGCGCCAGCTTGTCATCCGAGTAGCCGAGCCAACCCGGCGAGGTTGTGTAGGCGGGATAGCCGCGTTGCAGCAACTCGGCGATGCGCGCGTCGCGGCCCGGTTCGGCGCGCCGCAGGATCGCGAGCGCCTCGTCGCGCGTCAGCGCATCAGTGAGATAACGAAAATCGATCGCCGCAACAATCTGTTCGGGCGACAACCCGGCGATGAATCGCCAGAGCGGCAATCCCGCGCGGCGCGCGGCCAGGTCCCATGCGGCATTCACGACGCCGCCGATGGCCATGTGCATCACGCCCTTTTCCGGGCCGAGCCAGCGCAATTGCGAATCGTGGATCAGGCTGTGCGCGAAGCCACCCAGGTCATCCAGCACCTCGGCCACGCCGCGATGTTCCACCAGCGCACGCAGCGTGTGCACCGCCGCCGCCTGTACCTCATTGCCGCGCCCGATCGTGAACACCAGCGCGTGACCGGCGAGCCCCGAGTCGTCATCGGTGCGCAGCGTGATGTAGACCGCCGAATAGTCGGGGTCATGATTCATCGCGTCCGAGCCGATGCTTCCGCGCGAGGTCGGGAAGCGGATGTCCTCGGCTTCCAGCGCAGCAATCCGAGCCGCCGGAGCGATTTTTATTTGCGAAGGGGCACCGTGCGTATCCATGGCGGTCAGGCTGCCGTCACCCGTTGACGCTGCACGCCCAGCCCCGCGATCCCGAGATCCATCACGTCACCCGCTTTCAAGTACACCGGTGGCTTTTGACCGAGTCCCACGCCCGGTGGCGTACCGGTCGAGATCACGTCGCCCGGCAGCAGCGTCATGTAGCGGCTGATGTGGCTGACCAGCGTCGCGACATCGAAAATCATGGTACGGGTGCTGCCGTCCTGATAGCGGCGGTCGTTCACGCTCAACCACATCGCGAGATTCTGCGGATCGGGCACCTCGTCGCGCGTCACCAGCCACGGGCCGAGCGGCGCGAAAGTGTCGCAGCCCTTGCCCTTCACCCACTGACCGCCATGCTCGAACTGGAATGCGCGCTCGGACACGTCGTTGACGATCAGGTAACCAGCCACATGCTCGAGCGCGGTGTCGCGCGGCACCTCGCGCGCCGTATCACCGATCACTACGCCGAGTTCGACTTCCCAATCGGTCTTTTCCGATCCGCGCGGAATCACCACGTCGTCGAATGCGCCGACGATCGCACTGGTTGCCTTCATGAAAAGTACCGGCTGTTCCGGTACTGGCTGGCCCGATTCCGCGGCGTGGTCGGCGTAGTTGAGGCCGACGCAGATAACTTTCCCGACGTGGCCGACCGGCGCGCCCAGACGCGGTGCGCCTTCGATTTTCGGCAGCGCTTCCGGATCGAGCGTGCGCAGGCGTTCGATGCCTTCCTTCGTCAAGGCGTCGGCGGCGATGTCGCCCACGACTTGGGAGAGATCGCGCAGCGAGCCCTGCGCATCCAGCATGCCCGGCCTTTCGCGACCCGCGTGTCTGTAACGTACGAGTTTCATGGTGTCAACAGGCCTTATGTCCAGCCGCCGTCGATCACGTGGATCGCGCCGGTAGTGAATGCCGATTCATCCGAGGCGAGATACACCGCCAGCGCTGCGATTTCGTCCGGTTCGCCCAATCGCCCCATCGGCTGGCGGTCGATGAAGCTTTTCCAGACGGCCTCCTGGTCACCGCCCAATGCGGCGACACGTTGCTCCAGCGACGGCGACCTCACCGTGCCGGGACAAATCGCGTTGCAGCGAACGCCGCGCGCCACGTATTCCGCGGCGACGGATTTGGTCAAGCCGATCACCGCGGCCTTGGTCGCGCCGTAGGCGAACCGATTGGGCACACCTTTGATGCTGGAAGCGACGGACGACATGTTGACGATGCTGCCGCGCCCGCGCTCGAGCATGCCGGGCAACACCGCCTTGCACAGATGGAACATCGAATCGACATTGATCGCGAACGAACGTCGCCAGGCAGCCTCGTCGGTATCGAGGATGGCTCCCGCATGCACGTAGCCGGCGCAGTTGAACAGCACGTCGACGACGGCATTCGCTTCGATCAGCGACGTGATTTGCCCGCCATCGGTCACGTCCAGCATTGCGGTGTGGATCGCCGGTTGTTCCTCGCGCAACCCGCGCAAGCCAGCCGCGTCGATGTCTGTTGCCAACACGTCCGCGCCCTCGCGCACGAACGCCAGCGCAGTCGCACGCCCGATGCCAGCCGCGGCGGCCGTCAACAGGCAGCGTTTGCCGGCCAGGCGCCCACTCATGGACGGCGGCCAGTCGACGGAACCGGCACGCTGGCGGCGATGATGCCGCTGGCCCGCAAGTGTTCCCAGACGCGCCCCGGAATACGCTGACTGCTGCGCGCCATGGCGGTCTCCACTTCCACCGCGTTGCGCATGCCCGCAACCACCGCGCATACCGCAGGGTGCGCCAGCGGAAGCTGCAAGGCGGCAGCACCGACGTCCACGCCGTCCTCACCGCAGATCGCATAAATCTCGCGGGCGCGTGTCAACGTGTCGGCACTGGCCGGGGCATAGTCGTAGGTCTTCCCCGGCTCGTGCGGGTTGCCGAGCAGGCCCGAGTTGTACGGCCCGGCAGCGATGATGCGCACGCCGCGCCGTCGCGCTTCGTCCAGCAGCGCCAATGCGGGCGCCTGTTCGAACAAGCTATAGCGCCCCGCCAGCATGATGCAGTCGAGGTCGAAGCGCGGCAGCAGTTCCATGCACACCTCGATCTCGTTGACGCCAATTCCGATCGCGCCCACCGCGCCGGCATCGCGCAAGGCAGCCATTGCCGGCAAGGCTTCGTCCAATGCCTGTTGCAGCATCTGCGGATGTCTGTCGCCATGGGTCAACCGACCAACGTCGTGCAGCAGCAGGATGTCGACATGGTCGAGACCCAATCGTTGGAGACTCGCCTCGAACGAGCGCTGGGTGCCGCCGCGGCTGTAATCGAACACCGCGCGACTGCCCTGCACCGCGAAATCGTCGGTGACCGGCGCGCGCTGCGCGGGATCGGATTCGATCCGGCGCCCGACCTTGGTCGAAACCGCGAAGGTGGTGCGCGGCAGCCCTTTCAGCACCTGCCCCAACCGGGTTTCGGCGAGGCCATGGCCATAGAACGGTGCCGTGTCGAAATAACAGATGCCGAGTTGCAGCGCGCGCGCCAGCGCCATGCGCGCCTCGTCCGCCGCCACTTCGGCATACAAGTTGCCGAGCGGCGCAGTGCCGAAGCCGAGTCCCGTCACGCGCATACGCGAGTCGGCGCGGAGCCCGGAGCCGGCGTCGGTTTCACTGTCGGAGTGGCGCGTGCTGCGGACCACGTCAGCCTTCACGACGATGCGTTCCGAAACGCCACGAGACTGGATTATGATGTTTCATGGATGGATTATATATCCATATACGCAACTCGCGTATGCCATTCGACACTGGGCCGTGGCATCATCCTGTGACCGGTTCCACAGGCCGGCAGACATGAGGACATCCCGTGAACGATCATCGCCATTTCCCGAAAACTGCCGTGCCCGACACCGCTATGCGCGTGCCAGCGTCCTGCCACGATGTACGCGGAGCATGAGCGACGCGCTGCTGGAAGTCGCCGCCAATTCAGTCGTCTCGGCACTGGCGGCGGAAATGGGGGGCGCCGCTCGCGTGGAATTGTGCAGCGCGCTCGAGGTCGGTGGACTCACACCCTCGCGCGCGATGATCGCGGTCGCGCGCGAGCGCCTGCACATCCCCATCCACGTGCTGATCCGGCCACGCCCGGGTGATTTCGTGTTCGACGATCTCGAGCGCGAAGTGATGCGGCGAGACATCGTTACCTGCAAGGAACTCGGTTGTGCGGGCGTGGTGATCGGTGTACTGGATGCCGACGGCGAGGTGGACCTGCCGCGCTGCCGCGACCTGATGGACGCCGCACAAGGCATGTCGGTGACCTTCCATCGCGCGTTCGACTTTGCGCGTGATCCGTTCGCGGCACTCGAAGCCATCGTCGCGCTCGGCTGCGAACGCCTGCTGACGTCAGGCCAGGCCGACGACGCACTGGCCGGCGCACCGCTGATCCGACGCCTGATCGAAGCCGCACGCGGGCGCATCGGCGTGATGCCCGGCGGCGGCATCGATGCCCACAATATCGCGGCGATCGCGGCGGCAACCGGTGCGCGCGAACTCCACGCATCCGCGAAGACGCACGTCGCCAGTCGCATGCACCAGCGAGCTTCGCGGCTCGGCAACATGGATACCGGAAATTGGCAAACCGACGCCGCCGAGGTGCGTGCCCGTGTCGCAGCGCTGCGCGCGCTGCCATCCTCGACACACAACGCAGGCAGACAGGAATGAGCGTCGGCCAAGAGCTTGTCCGTAGAGCCGTTCGCACTGAGCGTAGCGCCGAAGGCGCGAAGTCGAAGCGCCATGTGATGCAGAATTTTCGGTGTTTCGACTTCGCGAAGCTTCGCTCCGCACAGCCTGTCCTGAGCTTGTCGAAGGGTTCAACACGAACGGTTTCGCTATTTGTGGACAGGTTCCAAGTCTGCGGCAACTGAAAGCGCGGGACAGATCACCACCGCCACACGAGAGGCTCCGATGTCGCGACTGACGCAGATGGCAAGGCTCGTGGCGGTCGGGATAATCGGCGGCACGATTGCAATCGCGATTCCGGGTTGTGCGCCCACGCGATCATCGGCGAAGGTCCTGTACGCAGCGCCGGCCGGTTCGGGCGCCGCGTGTTCGCACCGGTACCCATGCTCGCTCGTGGGTGCGCAGCAGCGTGTGCGGCGCATGCTCGCCACGACCGAAGGCAAAACGCGAGACATCGTGATGGAGCTTGCGGACGGAACCTACCGGCTCGCGGCACCCTTGCGCTTTGGTCCTCGAGATTCCGGCCGCAATGGCCATGCGGTGATCTGGACCGCGGCGCCCGGTGCGCATCCCGTAATCTCGGGCGGAACCCGCGTGACGGGCTGGGCCGAATCCGACCCCGCCGAGGGAATCTGGTCGGCAAAAGTTCCTGCAGGAACCCGGACCCGCCAACTGTATGTCGACGGCAAGGCGGCTCAAATGGCCCAAGCGAATCTGGGCGAACTCGGCCTGGACCTGAGCCACTGGAACGCGACCGGGTTCGTCGTCAGCGGAGCGACGGCGAAGTACTTCTCGCGTCTGGCGGCGCATGCCGACCCGAGGCAAATCAGGGGTCTGGAAATGGTGTGGTCGCCGATGCCCCCGACGGACTGGGAAGCGTCCGAATGCCCGGTTGCATCGATCGGGGCAGGCATCATCCGGATGGCCGAACCTTGCTGGAAGAACTTGACCGCGCGGCCCGCGACCATCTGGGGCGCCGGCAACAACAACGTCAATCCCTACGAACTGCGCGCCGGTTCGGCGCCGACCGCGATCTTGGGCGCGCGTTCGCTGCTGACGCAACCCGGCCAGTGGTATCTGGGTCCAGCCGCCCACACCGTCTACTACAAGCCCATGTCTGGCCAGAACATGGCAAAGGTGGACGTGGAAGTTCCCCGCCTGCAGGCATTGCTGCAAGTGACGGGAACGCTCGCACATCCGGTCCACGACCTCGTTTTCCGTGGACTGACTTTCACCACGACAACGTGGCTACAGCCATCCACCCATCTCGGCTTCGTGCAAGTACAGGCCAACCTGCATATCACCGGCGCCAGCAACCAGGGCGAATGCCGATTCACCACGCCGCCGGGATCGTGCCCTTGGGGTGGCTTCGCGCAACCGCCAGGCGCGGTCACGTTGACGGCGGCGCACCGCATCACGTTGCGCGACGACAAGTTCGTCGACCTCGGCGCGGTGGGAGTCGAAGTCAAGTACGGCAGCGACGACAACCTGATCCAGGGCAACATGTTCACCCGGATCGCTTCCAGCGCGATCTGGCTGGGTTGTTCGGGCGACCCGGACCCACTCGATTCCAGCGCCGATCCGGCCGCATCGATCATCGCGTCGTGTGCGGCCGATCCGGCGTCCGCCAGCGAGGATGTCGAGCTGGCCGGCAGCGAACGCGAGATCATGACCGGCAACACCGTGGACGACAACGTCATCCATCACGTGGGCTATGGCTATCTCGGCGCGGCTGGCATCACCCTGATGTTCACCCGGCACTCCACGATCTCGCACAACGACGTCTTTGACGTGCCCTATGACGGTCTCACCTCCGGTGCCTGGCAAGGGCACCCGGACAACCAGACGATCGGACCCACCCACCGCACAGATGTCACTACCAACATCAATGCTGACAACGCCATCGTCGACAACTACTTCCACAACAACATGAAAGTTTTCACCGGCGACGGCGGCAACATCTACACCGAAGGCCACCAGGGCCGCACCCTGCGCCATCGGGATGGCAGCGTGGACACCGCGGCTTCCTACGCCCACGGCCTGCGGATCAGCGGCAACCTGTTCAATGCCGATCCGCCGGGCAACCGCGCGTACAGCATTGCCCCCGACGTCGGCTCGCAATGGATCGAGGCAACCGGAAACGCCGAGTGGGGCTTCAAGTATTCCTTCTCCTGCCATTGGCCCTCGGACGTCGGATCGGAACTCAAGTACACCGGCAACTGGCGATCCGACCCGGACGACAGCCACTGCCCCACCGACGTCCGCAACACCACGATGCCCTCCCACCCCGGTCCGGCCGACGTCCCGCTGGCCGTGCTCGCGCACGCCGGCGTGCAAGGCCGGTATCAGAAGCTGGAGGCCGCGCTGCCAGCGGTCGTCGACTACAGCGAAGTATCGCCCGCGTCCGGGAGCACACCAGCAGAGATATTGGTGACCGGGTCGGGATTCACCCGTTCGACCGCGGTGTACGTCGGTGGGGTGATGTGCCCGCACTTGCGATTCGTTTCACCCGGCGTGCTGGTGGCGGTCGTGCCGCCCGACATGTCGATACACGCTCCGGTAACCGTGCGTCGCCGACCGAGCCGGTGACTATCATCGAGGGCTCCGAACCTTGGAGGCAGGGTCGAACCGCGCGCCGGGAGCGCTCGAACGCCGAGGGCGGCCCGAAAGGTGAGCGCTATGGATGGTGCGAGTCATCGAACCGGCTTACGCGACTTGCAGTTTGCTTGAAAACCAATAGTTACTGAAGGCCAAGCGAAGTTTGGCGAAGGTGCGCCGAACTGGTTAGTGTTGTATCCAAAACCGCTACGCCACGAATGCTCCCATCCGCACCTGCCAGTCGTTTTCCATCACCAGCTCGCAGTGCATTGCACGGTCATCGCCGAAGTCAAGTTGCATCGAGCCGACCACCTGCCCTTTGTAGCTGCCGGTCAGCAGGTCGAGCAGATTGCGCTTGTAGTCGCTGTCGTCGCTGCCCTTGAGGTGTTGGCCTTTCGTTTCCAGCACCAGCACGCGCTCACTGCCTGATTGCTGTTGGATGGCCACCACCATGTCGGGATAGACCTTGTGCTTGCGCCATCCCTGCAAACCGTACTGGCTGCGCGCCACGTTGCGGTACCACCAATGCGTAGCGGCCTTGCCATCGACGTAGCAGGCGACGTTCCGCTCCAGTCCGTTCATGCCATCCTCGGTTGCGGGCACGAAAAGGCTCTTCTCGGCCGCCACACCATCGTCGCGGGTCAACGTGCGGAATGGTTTGACCAACACCGCCTCGAACGACTCGGGTATCTCGTAGTTGCGCCCGTCGGTGTGCAGACTGAATTGCACGCGGTTCGCCGCAATGTCCGCGCGGAAGATGGTTTCCGCCATACGATCGAGCTGTTCTTCCAGATACAGGCGCAACTGGTCGATGATCAGACCCGTGCGTTTGCCAATGGTGGACATATCCACGCCGACGCCGGTGAGCGCTTCCAGCAACCGGTCCACCAGTGCTCGCGCTTGCCATGCGTTCGGCACAAGGTCGCTCACGACGCGACAAACATGCACGGCATCGAATCCCGGCGTCTCGGGCGTGGCATCACGGTCTTGCACCTCTACCAGCTTGTGATCGGCTACCAATCCGATGCGCATGAAGTGCGATGCTGCTTCATCGTCGCCCTTCGCCAGCTTGTCGGCCAAAGGTTGCATGTCGATGGCCAGCGGATCGGTGCGCGCCAGCAAGTCCATCTCATAGTCGAGATCGCGCACCTTGTCGTCATCAACCCAGCGCACCAGCGGCAGGAAGATGCGCAGCGTTTCCATACCCCTGCGGCGCTGCATCTTCGTCGCGTCGCCTGCGCCGCCGTTGTCCGTTTCTTTCACCTGAGTCGCAAGGTCACCCATGCCGTCCTGCTCAAGGCCGTTCTTGATCGCACTGATCACGTCCTTGGTCTTGCTGTGCACGCACAACACGTAGCATTCATCCAACGCGGCGATGCCGGTTTTCTCGGTATCCGGTTGACGCAGGATGCGACCGATCAACTGCGTCAATGCACCCTTGCTGCTGACCGCCGCCAGCGAGCACAGCACATACGCAAACGGGCAGTCCCAACCCTCCTGCAACGCGGATTTGGTGACGATGAAGCGCACTGCATTGGTCGGGCTGGTCAAGTCCTGCCGCTCAAGTGTTTTCAGGTCATTGCGTTCGGCGCTCTTGATCGCGATTTCATCCTCGCGCAGCCCCAAGGTCAGCAGGTACTCGAAAACATCGTCACTGTGAACCAGCTTGCCATCGCGTTGATCCTTGCCCGTGCGCTCCACCTGCACCAAGCAAATCGGCCGGATGTAGCGCGCGCAATCGGCGCGCAGGCGGTCGGCATTGGCCTGCAACGCATTCAGCTTGTCCAGCGCCTCGCGCACGCATGCGCGCCAGTCCTTGCCTGATTTCACGGCCACATTGATCGGCAGTTTCACCATGTGCTCGGCATCAAGGGCGGTACCGCGCACGTCGCACAGCCAGTTGCTGTAAACCGGTGGCTTATCCTTGGGCCGGTCGGCCGGCGTCGCTGACAACTCCAGCACGAAACTCGGGTTGAAGCCATATAGCGTATCCATCGCCAGCTTCGAATAGCCCTTGTGGCCTTCATCGAGCACCACGATGGGCCGAATCACGCGCAAGGCATTGCCAAGCGAATCCTTGACCACGAACCAGTGCATGGTCACGTCGCTGTAATAGTCGAGGTTAGGCACTTCGGCCAGCCAGCGAGCGTGTCCTTCGCGGTCATCGGCGACAGGAAAAAACCCGTGCACACTGCCCCGGTCGCGAAACAGTCGCAGCGATTCCTTGGTCTCGCGATTGGCCGACTGCAGCATCAGCAACATCACGCACAGGTTGCCACTCACGTCCGCTTGATTCAGCGGGTCATCCTTCTCAAGGATGCGCGTACGTCCGCCGCTGGTCTGATCGAGGATGTGCCGGTACGGGTGCTCGCGGTCGCGCAACGCCTTGCGGGTCTGCGAGTAGATCGCCTCGTTGGGGCAAATCCACAGCACGAAGCCGGTGCGTTTGCCCAACCATTTGTCGAGGATGCGCGAAACGCTGGCCGCTGCCAGCAGCGTCTTGCCGCCACCCGTCGGCACTTTCAGGCACACGTCGGGCACGAGCCGCCCCGTGCCGTCCCTGCGCGGGCTGAAGGGCATGTCAGCACGTGCCGGCGGTAACCTGCTGACCGTCCCCAGCGCCTTCCAAGCCTCGGCCGTGAAGTCGGCCACCTGGATGCCAGCATCCGGATTGGCGGCAGCCAGTTCGGCCTGCTTGCGCGATTTGACTGCCTGATTCTGCAGTTCGGTAAGGTATTCGTTCAGGGTGGTCAGGACGCGTTCCTGGAAGTCCTTGAATTTCATGGACTTGTCCTCAACTTGGGTTCAGCGGGTAACCACGGGCTAGTTGCATCGGGAACGGAATCCCGTAATATAAGCGCCACCTAGCCCCTTCGGACCGAACCGTCTCCGTATGGTGTGCTTGCCGGGCAATCGTCCGGATAGGCCGAAGGTGCGATGAAGGGAGCGACCGCGTCGCTCCCTTTGTTTTTGTGGTCACCTGAAATCCCATATATCCGCCAGCTTGCCACGTCGCGCCAGTACGCGACGCCAGCGGTTTGCGTGCGCGCGATCACCGCCCCGGTACGATCGAAGAATCGCGCCAGCGGCCATATCAGCCAGTTGAATCAAGTTGTCACGGTGCGACTCGGCGAACCTGATACTGCGCACCTGCCCCCGGTGCAGTTGGTGCCGAAGGTACACATTCAACTCATTCTTGAAGTGGCGATCACCGCTACCGTCGATCTTGATGCGCGCATTGACCAACCGGCCGTTGTCGTGTTCCAGCAGAAGCTTGACGAAATAGTTGTAGAACAGTTCTTTCCGCGTGCGCAGGTTGTCGCTGTAGATCACCGATTTGTCCACCACCATCGCCCGCACCCGGAAGGGATACGCGCACACGCACTCAAAAAACGCATCCTTCACGTTCGCGTGGCTTTTCGCGAACTTGAACTCGGTCTTCAGGTGCAATTGCGTACGCAGATCCTGAATCGCGGCACTGGCGCGCTCCGCGTCGGCTTCGTCGTCGAAGATCACCATGGCGATCACGAAATGCGACGACGACCCCCGCGCCAGTTTGAAACCGGGGTCGCCGCTTTCATCGATTAGCACCAGCACCTGCGGTCAATCCTTCTCGATGCGATACAACGCATACGGCAGCGGCGCGTGCTCCACGCCCAGCTCCAGCAATTTCTTCTGCGGCACGAAGCGCGCCGGCGCGAACACCAGGTGTGGCTTGGCCTTGTCGGTGGCGGCGATCTTCTCGGCCAGCGCCAGGGTTAGCGCGGCATCGCGTGACTTCAGGAAATCGAGATCGGGCTTGTACACCAGCCAAACGTTGTATTGCGCGCTTTCGCCAAGGTAGCCGTCCGCCTCGCGCACCTTGGCAGGGTCGAGCGGCTGGCCGGTGGCGGTGTGAAACAGGTAGCCGCCGAACGCGGCGAACGCGGGCAACGACTTGCCGGTCAAAAGATCGTCCAGCTCCAGCTTGTCGCCCAGCGTGCAATACGTGAAGCCGCCGCCCAGCCCTTCGGTCTTTTCCTTGACGGCCTTCTCGCCAGTGACGATCAACTCGCCGTCCTTCATCGTGGGCTTGATCGCGTCGAAGCGGCCTGCGTTCTGCTTCTCCACCAGCACCACTTGTTCCAGCAGCTTGTTGGCCTGTTTCAACTTCGAGAATGTGATCTTCTCGCGCAGCAATTCCTCGTGCTGCGTGCCGGTGTACGGATAGCCCTTGATCACGCGGCGCACGCGCTCGGCGGTCAGGGTGTCGGCGTACGCCTCGCACTCGACCAGGATGAATTTGCGGTTGCCGCCGTCCTTGGCGTTCTGCGCCAGCACCGCATGTGCCGTGGTGCCGGAACCGGCGAAGGAGTCCAAGATCAACGATTGCTTCGAGGATGCATGCTCCAACACGCGCAATAGCAACTGCACCGGCTTCGGCGTGTCGAAAACCTTGTCGCCAAACAGCTCCTTGATCTCACGATTCGCATCATCGGTGTTGCCGCCGAACTCGTGCGACCAAAAGTTGGTCGGCGCAAGCCCATCCTTCACCTCAGAGAGATATGTCTTGATGTCAGGCACTTCCTTGTCGCCTTTCGCTCCCCACCAGAAGCGCTTTTCGGCAAGTAACCGCTCATAGGTGGCGCGATCGTTACGCCATGCCTTCGTCGTCGGCATGACGGTCTTCCCCGTTTTGGGATTACTGATTGGGTAGCAAAGGTTGGGGCGCTTATCGGGTGGCACCTGATTCAAGAATGGCGTCGCCTTCCACGGTCCTCTCGGGTCGTTGTCAGGATTCGTAAACCGGCCGTTCGCCACATCGTCGCGCGGAACAAGGTTGACTTTGAATAGATCAGATTTCTGATACGCGATCAGATGGTCAATCACAGAGGTGAAGTCGTCCGTGTTGTTGCTTCGTGTGTAACGCTTTTGCCACTCAACTTCCGTCACGAAGTTCTGCTCGCCGAAAATCTCGTCGAGCATCGCTCGCGCCCGATGCACTTCGTTGTCGTCCAGCGTGATCCAGATCGAACCGCTCTCGCTCAACAGCTCCTGCAGCAGCTTCAGGCGCGGCCACATCATGCACAGCCATTTGTCGTGGCGCAGCATGTCCTCGGCGTTCACTGGGTTGCCATCCAGCCACTCTTTCATCAGAGGACTGTTGACATTGTCGTTGTAGGCCCAACCCTCGTTGCCGGTGTTGTAGGGCGGGTCGATGAACACCAGATCAACTTTGCCGGCGTAGCGCGGCAACAGGGTTTTCAGCGCCTGCAGATTGTCCCCGTGAATAATGAGGTTGTTTACCCCCCCCGTGTTGCAT
>JBOHYW010000007.1:0-41721 GCA_050738155.1 Rhodanobacteraceae bacterium | reverse complement strand
GCCCAACACAATGCGCGGGCGACGTTGGGCTTCCGCCGATGAAGCCGGCGTCAGCCCAACCTACATTTGCCGTGGGAGCGGCCCGGCGCGTAGCGCCGTCTTTTGCTGTTGGCCGCGACGGATTCTTGCCCTCGCACCGCGATGCGCTAAAACCAGCGTCGCGCCTCGCCTGCGCCGTGGCCTTCGCAGGCAGCCACGTTCTCCACGCAGCGACCGCACAGCTCGGGATGATCGGCGTGCTGGCCAACATCCGCGCGATGGTGCCAGCAACGCACGCACTTGGGCGCATCACTCACGGCCGCCGACACCCACACGTTGGCGCCTTCGATCTCGGTCAGCACCGCATCAGCCGGGGCCTTGCCCACGTCCAGCCGCAGGTCGGACACGATGAAGAAAAACCGCAATTCGTCGGCAACCTGTTTGTAGCGCTCGACGATCGCGGGATCGGCATGGATGGTGAGCATCGCATCCAGCGACGAGCCGATCCTGCCATCCTTGCGCATGCCTTCCAGCACCCGCGCGGCGGTTTCGCGGATCGCCAGCAGGTCGGCCCACCAGCGACGCTGCTCGGGTGAATTCTGGGTTTCGCGCAAGCCGCCGTACCAGGTCTCGTACAGCACCGACGCATCGCGCGCGGTGAAGCCGCCGCGAACCTCGGTGGGCACGTGCATCTGGCGCGGCATGTGTTGCCAAATCTCTTCCGCGGTGAAGGCGAACAGCGGCGCCAGCCAGCGCACCATCGCTTCGAGGATCCGGAACATCGCCGATTGCGCGCTGCGTCGGCCGTGGCTGGCGACCGGCATCGTGTACAGGCGATCCTTGGTGATGTCGAGGTACAACGCGCCCATTTCGTTGGTGCAGAAGTTCTGCACGCGCTGCACCACCTCCGGGAAGTCGTAGCGCGCGTACGCCGCCACGACCTGCTCCTGCACGTCGCGCGCCGCACGCACCGCCCACTGGTCGAGAATGAGGCAGCGATCGACCGTGAGCAGATCCGACGCCGGATCGAAACCGTCAAGGTTGCCCAGCAGGAACCGGCAGGTGTTGCGGATGCGGCGATAGCTGTCGGCAACGCGTTTCAGGATTTCATCGGACAACGCCATCTCGTTGCGGTAGTCGGCCGACGCGATCCACAAGCGCAGGATGTCGGCGCCGTAGCGATTCATCACGTCCTGCGGCTCGATGCCGTTGCCGAGCGACTTCGACATCTTGCGGCCCTGCGCATCGACGGTGAAGCCATGCGTCAGCACTTCTTCGAACGGCGCATGGCCGTGGATCGCGCAACTGGTGAGCAAGGATGACTGGAACCATCCGCGGTGCTGGTCCGAACCTTCGAGGTACATCACCTTGTCACCCGGATTGCGATGCAATTCCGGGCGCTGGTCCAGCACGCAGTAATGGGTGACGCCGGAATCGAACCACACATCGAGGATGTCATGGACCTTGTCGTAATCCTTGGCCTCGTCGCCCAGCAGTTCGGCGATGTCGAGCGCATACCATGCATCGACGCCACCTGTTTCAACGCGCGTAGCGACGTCGCGCAACAATTCGGCGCTGCGCGGATGCGGCTCGCCGGTGACCTTGTGCACCGCCAGTGCGATCGGCACGCCCCAGGTGCGCTGGCGGCTGATGCACCAATCCGGGCGGCCTTCGACCATATTGTTGATGCGTTCTTCGCCCCATGCTGGGTAGAACTTCACGTCATTGTGGATCGCGTGCAACGCGTTCGCACGCAGGCCTTCGGCATCCATCGCGATGAACCACTGTGGCGTGGTGCGGAACGCGATCGGCGTATGGTGACGCCAGCAATGCGGATAGCTGTGGGTGATCTTTTCCGCCGCCAGCAATACATCACGTTCGCGCAGCAGCGCGGTGACCGTGTCGTTGGCCTTCCAGATGTGCTGGCCTTCGAAGATCGGGGTGCCAGGCAGGTACACGCCATTGGGGCCGACCGGGTTCAACACGTTGGCCGGATGCGCCGCGACGATGCCATATTTCTGACCGACCGTGAAGTCGTCCGCGCCGTGGCCCGGCGCCGTGTGCACCGCGCCGGTGCCGTCCTCAGCGGAAACGTGGTCGCCAAGGATCAGCGGGATTTCGCGATCGTAGAACGGGTGCTTCAGCATTGAAGCCCTCCCCCTCAGGGGGAGGGTTTGGGTGGGGATGGGTTTACTCGAATCGACACCATCCCCACCCGTGTTGCCAAGCTCGGCCATCCGGACCTCGCCAAGCAACCCAGCCCTTCGCTCCTGCTCCGGGCGCTCATCGCTGCGCAAGCCTGCGGCTTGCAAGCGCGTCGATTCGCCCCCTTGAAGGGGATGGGGCAAAGCAATGTCCGCACCTTTCGCGCGCCCAAGCACCTTCACCTGGTCGACGCCGTACCGCGCCAGCGCCTTTTCCGCCAACGCCTCGGCGACAACCAGCAGTACGCGCTTGCCACCGCGTGCCGGGCCTTCGACCAGCACGTATTCAAGTTCCGGCCCCAGCGTCACCGCCATGCTGGCCGGCAGGGTCCACGGCGTGGTGGTCCAGATCGGCACGGAAACGACTGTCGTGTCGTCGTCGATGGTCGCACCGAATTTCGCGGCCAGTGCTTTTGGATCGAGCGCGTCATACGCCACGTCGATCGCGGGCGATTGCTTGTCCTGGTATTCGATCTCGGCCTCGGCCAGTGCCGAGCCGCAATCGAAACACCAATGCACCGGCTTGAAACCGCGCGTGACGTGGCCGTTGGCATAAACGTCAGCCAGCGCCCGCAGGATGTCCGCTTCGTACTTGAAATCCATCGTGCGATAGGGGTGTTCCCAGTCGCCCAGCACGCCGAGCCGCTTGAAGTCCGTGCGCTGCAGGTCGATCTGTTTGGCGGCGTACTCGCGGCAATGCTGACGGAACGTTTCCGCGTCGATCTTGTGCCCGACCTTGCCGTACTTCTTCTCGACCGCGATTTCGATAGGCAGCCCGTGGCAGTCCCAGCCCGGCACGTACGGCGAGCGAAAGCCCGCCATCAACTTCGAGCGGACCACGATGTCTTTCAGGATCTTGTTGACCGCATGCCCCAGGTGGATCTTGCCGTTCGCGTACGGCGGGCCGTCGTGCAGGATGAACGCGTGTTCGCGCTGCGCGGTGTGGCTTTGCAGGTCGGCGTAGCGCTGCGC
Source organism: Rhodanobacteraceae bacterium (assembly GCA_050738155.1). Taxonomy (GTDB): domain Bacteria; phylum Pseudomonadota; class Gammaproteobacteria; order Xanthomonadales; family Rhodanobacteraceae; genus 66-474. Next base: position 38,566 of record JBOHYW010000007.1, on the reverse strand, counting down.
GGATTCCCACTCGGCCAGCATCGCCGGTTCGCGCTTGGCGAGATCGGCCTTCATCGCGAAACCGGTCTTGGGAAGGTTGATGGTGTTCTTGTAGTCGTGCGGCATGGCGTGCGTGGGTTCGGGATTGGGAGATCGGGACTCGGGACTCGGGATTCGGGACTCGGAAACCGGAAACCGGAAACCGGAAACCGGAAACCGGAAACCAGAAAGACTAACAACCTTTCGTCATTCCGGGGCTGTCTGCGGCTTCATCGCAGGCGGAACCCGGGATCCATTTTCAAGTGTGTTCGAAAAGCGACGGATGGCGTATGGCACCAGCTCCCACCTCACCATCCAGAATTTCCCTGGCGCGCACCGCATCGCGATCCATCTGCGCGCGCAACGCTTCCAGGTCGGCAAATTTTTCTTCGTCGCGCAGCTTGGCGACGAACTCGACCTCGATGCGCTTCCCGTACAGGTCGCCGTCGAAATCGAACAGATGGACTTCCAGCAATGGCTCGCCACCACCGGCAATGGTCGGGCGCACGCCGAGACTGGCGACGCCGGGCAGCGGTTCGCCCGCCACGCCGCGCACACGCACCGCAAAAATGCCGGTGATGGGCGATACCCGCTTGCCGAGCCGGATATTCGCGGTCGGATAACCAAGCGCACGGCCCAACTGCTGACCGCGCACGACGTGACCGCCGATCGTGAACGGGCGGCCAAGCAGGCTTGCCGCGTGTGCGAAATCGCCCGTGTCCAGTGCGCCGCGCACCCGCGACGCCGATACGCGCTCGCCATTGTCGCTGGCAACCGCGTCCAGTACGCGCACCTGGTAAGGCCCCTCGCCTTGCATCGCGCGCAGCAGGTCCACGTCACCGGCACGACCGTGGCCAAAGCGGAAATCCGCACCCACCCAGATTTCGCGCGCACCCATGCGCGCCACCAGCACTTCGCGAACGAAGTCTTCTGCGCTCATCGCGACCAGCGGCGCGTCGAAGCGCAGCAACAGCAATCTCTCGATGCCCGCATCGGCGAAACCGCACAATTTTTCGCGCAACGACGACAGCCGTTTCAGTGGCACCGGCGAAAAATAGCCACGCGGCAGCGGCTCGAAACTCACCGCCGCCGCGACCAGGCCGAGCGCGCCCGCGCGTTCGTGCACTTGCGCGAGCAGGGCGGCATGGCCGCGATGCAGGCCATCGAATGCGCCGATGGTGAGCACGCAGCCGTCCGGAGCCAGGCATGGCCCTGCAATGTCCCGGTAAATCTTGAGCATCGGGGCAGTATATTTGCGATCGTCCCTGATCGCTGCTTCGCTGAAGGCCCTGCCTGCGAAACCACTTGGGCATCATCAACCATCAACACCAGAGCGGCCTCAAAGCCGCCAGCCATGGCCAAAACTCCGTGGCCTGACTTCTCACAACAGCCGCTTCGAACAGACTTTCCGGTACAAGCACCAGGTTCCACATCCACGCGCTCGTCTCCATCCCCCAAGCTCCACTTGAGGGGGATGGCTGCGGTGAGGGGGCAAAGCTCAAAACAGAAATGCGGCCACGAGATCAATCGACCAGCAGCACGCAGCCACGCGTATCCACCTGCGCAAGCAAGCTGGCGACCCGACCACGGCCGGGGATGTCGAGATCGGGTGCAAGATCGGCCAATGGCAGCAGCACGAAGGCGCGTTCGTGCAAACGCGGATGCGGGATCACGAGATCCGGCTCGCGCAATTCGACGTCGCCGTACAGCAACAAATCGAGATCGAGCGTACGCGGGCCGTTCGGGATGGCGCGAACGCGTCCGGCACCCACTTCGATTTCGAACAGCGCATCAAGCAGTTCGCCCGGAGCGAGTGACGTTTCCAGCCGTGCCGCGGCATTGACGAAATCGGGTTGCTCGACGACACCCCACGGTGGTGTGCGATACAGCCGCGAGCGCCCACCCAACACCGTCTGCGGCAACCGTGCCAGCGCTTGGAAACCGTGCTCGACCTGCGCGCGAGGATCACCCAGGTTGCTGCCAAGCCCGACGTAAGCTGCGACCACTTCAGGCATGCTTCATTCTTGCGGGGGCTGTGCCGCGGAAGACCTGTCTGTACTATCACCGCGCCGGCGGCGGCGGCGTTTGCGCTTGCCGTTGCCGGCGGCGTCACCGGAGGTGCCGGTGGGCGTTTTGGGCGCCAGCGATGCGGACAACTCTTCGGGCGTCATCTCCTGCGCGCGCGTCCACCACTCGCCCGATTCGCGCAGGGCCTCGGATTCGTCCGAACGCAGCAGCAGGAAATCGTAGGCCGCGCGGAAACGCGGGTGCGCCATCAACCGGAACACGCGCTTGCGGGTACGCTCGGCGAAGCGCGGTTGCAGCGCCCAGATCTCCTCGATCGCATAACCGAAGCGGCGCGGAATCGCGACGCGCTTACCCTGTTCGGCCATCACCCGGTGCGCCGCGCGTTGCCATGCCAGCGAGCGCGTCACGCCCTCGGCGTGCAACCCCCCGGCAAGAGCCTCGACCTCGCCCCACAACAGTACCGCGAACAGGAACGCCGGTGTCACCGGGCGGTGCTCGGCGACCCGTCGATCGGTGCCAGCCAAGCCACGCTCGACCAGCGCGCGCAATCCACCGGAGGCGTCGTGCTCCAGCGCGCGTGCGGTACCGGGAAACAGGTGCCGCAACAAACGGTACTGCACCAGCGTGCGGAAACTCGCAAGACCGTATCCGGCCAGAAACATCTTCTGGCACTCGTCGAACAGCCGTGCCGGCGGCGCGTCGGCCAACAACGACCCGAGTTCTGCGAACGGCGCGACGGCCGTGGGATCGATCGTGAAATCGAGCTTGGCCGCGAGCCGTGCGGCGCGCAGCATCCGCACCGGATCCTCGCGGTAACGGGTAGCCGGATCGCCAATCAAGTGCAGGCGCCGGTGTTCGAGATCCTCGATGCCACCGACGTAATCGATCACGCTGAAATCGGCGATGTCGTAATACAACGCATTGACGCGGAAGTCGCGGCGCAGCGCGTCCTCCTCGATCTTCCCCCACACGTTGTCGCGCAGGATGCGGCCGTCCACCACGTGGCGATCGCCGCTGCCATCACCTTCGCCGGTGCCGCGAAAAGTCGCGACCTCGACGATCTCGGGACCGAAGATCACGTGCGCGAGCCGGAACCGCCGCCCGATCAACCGGCAATTGCGAAACAACTTCCTGACTTCTTCCGGGGTCGCGTCGGTGGCGATATCGAAATCCTTGGGCTGCCGGTCCAGCAACAGGTCGCGTACCGCACCGCCGACCAGGCAGGCCCGGAAACCGGCATCCTTGAGGCCGTACAACACACGCAACGCACCACGGCTGATCTGCTTGCGCGAAAGGTTGTGCTGCTCGCGCGGGATTACGCGCGGAGTCGATAGCGTATGGCCGGAAACGGTGGACTCGGAACTCAAGCGAAAGACATCCATGCGGGAGGCGCGCCGCAGATTCGCGGCATGAAGTCCGCTATACTAGCGCGCTTGCCAACGCCACGCTCCCTTCGTCTAGTGGCCCAGGACATCGCCCTCTCACGGCGGTAACGCGGGTTCGAGTCCCGCAGGGAGCGCCAAGGGATCCAATGACCTTCGTCGTTACCGACAACTGCGTGAAGTGCAAGTACACCGACTGTGTAGAGGTGTGCCCGGTCGATTGTTTCCACGAGGGACCAAACTTCCTCGCGATCGACCCGGACGAGTGCATCGATTGCACGCTGTGCGAACCGGAATGTCCGGCCCGCGCGATCTTCCCCGAAGACGACGTTCCGGCGGGCCAGGAGCAATACATTGCGCTGAACGCGGAGTTGGCGAAGATCTGGCCGGTGCTCACCGAACGCATCGATCCGCCGGAAGACGCGAAAGAGTGGGACGGCAAGCCGGACAAGCTACCGCTGCTGGAGAAATAGCCCGGCATAAGCTCGGCCCGGAGCGGCTGTTGTGAAAAGTCAGGCCACGGAGTTTTTGGCCATGGATGGCGGCTTTGAGGCCGCTTTGGTATTCCATGGCCGATTTATGAGATCGCGACCGGAAGATCGAGCGAAGCAGCGATCATGGATGATCGCAACTATTTCAGCCGCCGCTTCAATATCGCCATCACCTTGGCTGTGGCATCCGGATTTCCGGTCGCCTCGACCACGCTGCCACTGCCCTGCGCCGCAATACTGAGGGTCACGGTGCCGGTGACGGTTTTGGTCTTGTCGTGGTGGAACAAGCGATGGAAGAACCCGCCCTGCGACTTTTTGGTCACCGTGGTGTCCACGGCGACCTGATAGGTGTGCGCGGTATCATCGTGCGCGGTGACCTTGCCGACCTCGCCGCGCTCCAGGGCAAGGCCGACGCGGCGATACGCGCTGTCAGGCGTGTCGGACAAGTCCAGCGTGCTGGTGGTGGCCGCAGTGCCGCCCGCTGTCTTTTCGGCCGGTATCTGTGCCGCCGGCGGCGCCACGTTTTCCGGTGCATTCGCTGTCGTACTCGAACCTGCGGCGGGGACGACCAGCGCCTCGGTGGTTGGCGGCTTGTCCATGCCCGGCGGCACTTCCAGCGGTTTTTCCTGCTGGGCCGATTTGTACTGAGGCTCCTTGTGACGGAACGGATTGTGGGCCTTGATGGTCTGGCATCCAGCCAGTGCGATCGGGGCGAGCAGCAGAATCAGGAGTGCGGTTCGTTTCATGGGGGCATTGTGCATGATCATGGCGTGGCGGTGCCAGCAAGCGGCAGCAGAATGTCGCGCAGACGCGTACGCGCCGCACCGGACGGCAACTCCAGCAAGGGCAAACGGAGCGCAGCGGTGCACAATCCAAGCTCGGCCAACCCCGCCTTGACCGGGATGGGGTTGGGCGCGCAATCGAGCGCATCCAGCAGGGGCTCAAGGCGAGCCATGTGTTGCCCGACACCCGCACGATCGCCGCCGCGTGCGGCATCGCACATCGCGCGAAAAATTTTCGGCACCAGATTGTTCACCACCGAGACCACTCCTTCTGCGCCAGCGAGCATTGCTGCGACCGCACTGCCATCGTCACCGGACAGATAGACAAATCCCGGGCGCCGAAGTTGCGTCATCGCCTGGATTCGCTCGGGCGTGCCGACCGCCTCCTTGATGCCGATGATGCCGGCGGTGTCGCGCAGCGCCACGACGGTTTCAGGCTGCATGTCGCAACCGGTACGCGAGGGTACGTTGTACATGACGATGGGTATGTCGCAGTGTTCCGCAACTTCGTCGAAATGGCGACGCAGGCCATCCTGGTTCGGGCGCACGTAATAAGGCGTGACCACCAATGCAGCGTCGGCGCCGAGCGACTTGGCACGGCGGGTCAGCGCGATGGTCCTGGCAGTCGCGGCCTCACCAGTGCCCGCGATCACCGGTACGCGCTGCGCGACGTGCTCGACGGCAAATGCCAGCAGGCGTTCGTAGTCTTGTTCGTCCAGCATGTGCGCCTCGCCGGTGGAACCGGCCACCACGATGCCTTGCGTGCCGCCGTCGAGCTGATGGTCCAGCAGCCGGCCGAACGCGGCCAAATCGAGCGCGTTGTCGGCATCGAACGGCGTCGCAATGGCACACAAACTGCCGGCAATTTCCATATGTGAATCCTTGGTCGTTCCGAACGCCGCATCATAAGGCAACCGCATGGCGAGATTCCGTCTCGGAGCGGCTGTTGTGAAAAGTCAGGGCAGGGATGCCCGTTCTGGTCTCCGAGATCGTCAATCTCTCCGGCCCGCCTCTTGGCTCGACGACACAGCGATCACGGACGATCGCACAAATAAACCCATGGAAGGCCGCTCTGGTGTTTGTGAGGCGAGACCGGTGCAGAGTCGTTACCCTCGAACGGAGCAGCGATCATGGAGGATCGCAAAAATACAGCCTCGCACTGGTATGCTCACCCGCCTGTGAACGTCAAAACCCTCGCTACCTTGTCCCGCCCCACCCAGCGTCCCGCTACCGATCACCAGTTGCTGATCCAGGCCGTCGCGCCGGCCGTGAACTCGCCGTTGCTGACGCTGTCGCGACGCGTCGCCGACGCCGGCTGCAACCTGGTGGAATCGCGCGTTGCCACCGTCGGTGCCGACGTGTCGGTGTTGCTGCTGGCGAAAGGTGCATGGGATGCCGTCGCCAAGCTGGAAAACGCGTTGGGACGCATCGCCAAGGACGAAAACCTGCACCTGCTGAGCTATCGCACCCAGGCCCGCGACCCGCAGAGCCACATGCTGCCCTACATGGTGGAAGTGGTGGCCGCCGACAAGGCCGGCGTACTGGTCGAGCTGATCGACTTTTTCAGCCGGCGCCAGATCAGCATTGAACAGATGTCCTCGATGCGCTACCAGGCAATGCAGACCGGTGCCGACATGTTCCAGGCGCAAATCACCGTCGGCCTGCCCGTCGACACCCACATCGCCGCGTTGCGTGACGAATTCATGGAGCTGTGCGACGGCCTGAACCTCGATGCGATCATGGACCCCGTCAAATTCTAGGTTGCAACCTGCTGCAGGCGACGCTTCCGCAACCACGATCGCGAGCATGCTCGCTCCTACAGTCCCGGCATGATGCGACATACATGAAAATCGGCAACAAGGCCCCCAAACTCTCCGGCACCACCCAATCCGGCGGCACGTTGAAACTGGCCGACCTCGCCGGGCAATGGGTGGTGCTGTATTTCTATCCGAAGGACAACACCACCGGCTGCACCCGCGAAGCCGGTGACTTTCGCGACCTGTACACGAAATTCAGACGCCGTGGCGCGGCCATCGTCGGCGTGTCGCGCGACAGCGCGCGCTCGCACTCGGGGTTCAAGGAAAAACTCGGCCTGCCTTTCACGCTGGTCGCCGATACCGACGAAACCTGGTGCAAGGCTTTCGACGTGATCCGCAAGAAGAAACTGTACGGCCGCGAGTACCTGGGCGTCGACCGCAGCACCTTCCTGATCGACCGCGATGGCCGGCTGGCGGCGGAATGGCGTGGCGTGAAAGTGCCAAGGCACGCACAAGCGGTGCTTGATGCCATTCCCGCGTCCTGATGGCCCATTGAACATCCACGGCAAAGCATCCGGACACGGCGTCAAAGGCATTTCCCCTTTCATCCACCCCAATGAGGGCAACCCGTAAATGACCCAGAAGGTCGAGGGCAAGCGCATCTACGCGCTAGATACCAATGTGTTGCTGCACGACCCCACCGCACTGTTCCGCTTCGAAGAACACGACGTGTTCATGCCGATGACGGTGCTGGAGGAGCTGGACGAAAAAAAACAGGGTGTTTCCGAAGTCGCCCGCAACGCGCGCCAAGCCAGCCGTTTTCTCAACGAGCTGATCGAGCGCAATAACAGCCACGGCATCGCCAATGGCCTGCCACTGGCGATGCCGGAAGGCGTCAAGCTGCGCAGCGGTGGCGCGAATGGACGTCTCTACTTCCAGACTCGTACCGGCAACGGTCACGGCAAGGCCGACAACCAGATCCTGTCGGCGATCCTGGAACTGCGTGAACAGCGGCCCGAGGCCCCGGTCGCGCTGGTTTCCAAGGACATCAACCTGCGGATCAAGGCGACCATCTACGGCATCGCCGCCGAGGATTACGAGAACGACCGCGCGCTGGACGATTTCTCGTTGCTGTACACCGGCGCAGCCGAGCTGCCCGGCGATTTCTGGGAACGCCACCCGGACCTGCGCTCGTGGTCGGAACGCGGCCAAACCTTCTACGAACTGAAACCGCGCGACAACGAAGCGTGGCAGCCCAACCAGTGCCTGTACCTGCCCGGCGAAAACAGCGTCGAATTGCGGGTGCTGGAATCGGACGGCGACAAGATCAAACTGGCGCTGCTCGGCGACTACACCGGTAGTGCGCATGGCGTGTGGGGCATCACCGCGCGCAACCGCGAACAGAATTTCGCGCTCAACATGCTGATGGACCCGGACATCGATTTCGTCACCCTGCTCGGCACTGCCGGCACCGGCAAGACCCTGCTGGCGCTCGCCGCCGGGTTGGCGCAGGTGATGGACCAGCAGCGTTACCGCGAGATCATCATGACCCGCGCGACCGTCAGTGTCGGCGAGGACATCGGTTTCCTGCCGGGAACCGAGGAAGAAAAGATGACGCCGTGGATGGGTGCACTCACCGACAACCTTGAAGTGCTGACCAATCCCGAGGAAGGCGGCTCGTGGGGGCGGCAAGCCACCAACGACCTGCTGGCCTCGCGCATCAAGATCCGCTCGCTCAATTTCATGCGCGGGCGCACTTTTCTTTCGCGCTACCTGATCATCGACGAAGCGCAGAACCTGACGCCCAAACAGATGAAAACCCTGGTCACCCGCGCCGGCCCCGGCACCAAGATTGTGTGCCTCGGCAACGTCGAACAGATCGACACGCCGTATCTCACCGAGACGACTTCGGGGTTGACCTACGCGGTAGATCGTTTCAAGGCCTGGCCGCACGCCGCGCACGTGACCCTGCGCCGCGGTGAACGCTCACGACTGGCGGATTTCGCTTCGGAAGCGCTGTGAAGCCGGGAACCGGAAAAGCGTTCACCCCCTTCGGGGCGAAGGGGGTCGGCGCGCAGCGCCGGGGGGATGCAACCGCTTCCAGAGCCATCCCCCTCAATCCCCCTTCGCGGGCGAAGGGGGAAGCCGTACATCCGGCTGCCATGCAGCGCACGCCGTCCGGTCCCCGGTCCCCGGTTCCCGGCCCCCGTTGTTGCCTCACCATCGCCGGCTCCGATTCCGGCGGCGGCGCGGGCATCCAGGCTGACCTGAAAACCTTTGCGGCGCTGAGCGTGCACGGCACCAGCGCGATCACTGCGCTGACCGCGCAGAACACGCAGGGTGTCACCGCGGTGCATCCAGTACCGGTGAAACATCTGCGTGCCGAACTCGCCGCGGTATTCGACGATTTCGCAATCGCCGCGGTGAAGACGGGAATGCTGGGGGACGCAAAAACCGTGCGTTGCGTCGCACGCGAACTCGCGAAGCGCCAACCGGAGTGGCTGGTGGTCGACCCCGTGATGATCGCGACTTCGGGCGCGCGCCTGCTCGATCCCGCGGCGGTGCGGGTGCTGATCGGCCAATTGATTCCGCTGGCCGACGTCATCACTCCCAACCTGCCGGAAGCCGAGGCCCTGACCGGTATCACCATCGCCAACGCACGCGACGGCGAACGCGCGGCGATCCGCCTGCGCGAATTCGGCGCCAAGGCGGTACTGCTGAAAGGCGGCCACGGACGCGGGCGTGAGGTGGTCGACTGCTGGTTCGACGCGCGCGGCAGCTTTGAAATCCGCAACCGCCGGTTGCCGTTCGACGCACACGGCACCGGCTGTACCTTGTCGGCGGCGCTGGCGGCGGAATTGGCCAAGGGCCGAACGCCACGTGCCGCTGCACGTCGCGCGGTCGCATTCGTGCAGCGGGCACTCGCCCATGCCTATGCCCCAGGCATGACCCCGCTCAGGGTTCTCGCGCAGCGGCCGCGCTAGAATTCGCATCAGGTCCATATCGCTGCTCCCCGCCCATGCTGCTCGCAATCCGTCTCGCGATCCTCGCCGTAATCGTGCTGTTCCTGCTGAGTGCGTTGGCCGTGCATTTCCGCAGCCGGATCCGCTTGAAGTTGCGCAAGCAGCTCGGCAGCCATGCCACGGTGTTCGCGCCGTACAACCTTTTGATGTACGCGTTTTCGGCGGTGCCGGCCGGTGCGTTCCCAGATAGGTCGCGCTTCAAGCACGTGGATGCACTGCGCGACAACTGGCAGGCGATTCGCGACGAGGCGGCCGGGCTGTTCGACCAGGGCCACATTCGCGCCGCGTTGAAGGGCGACGACGCCAGCTTCAGTTCCTTTTTCAAGCAGGGCTGGAAACGCTTCTACGTGAAGTGGTACGGCGAGCCGCTGCCGTCGGCGCAAAAACTGTGCCCGCGCACGGTGGAACTGGTCAATCGCATCCCCGGCGTCAAGGCCGCGATGTTCGCCGTGCTGGCGCCGAACTCGACGCTCAACCCGCACCGCGACCCGTTTGCAGGCTCCCTGCGTTATCACCTCGGGCTGATCACCCCCAACTCACCCGACTGCCACATTTTCGTGGACGGCCAGGAATACGTCTGGCGTGATGGCGAAGACGTGATCTTCGATGAAACCTGCGTACATTGGGTCGAAAACAAGACCGACATGGCGCGGGTGATTTTCTTCTGCGACCTGGAACGCCCGCTACGCTCACGCGCGATGGCATGGATCAACCACCACGTCAGCAATTTCATGGGCGCGGTCACCGCCTCGCCCAACCAGGCCAACGAACCCACCGGTGCGATCAACCGTCTGTTTGCCGCGCTGCGCCGAAGGCGCGAGAAAAGTCGCGGCTTCAAGCAGCGGCACCGCAAGCTGTTCAGGACCATGAAATTCGCCAGCGCGATCGTGGTGCTGTGGGTGCTGCTGCTGGCGCCGTGGCCGCTGCTGCGCTGAACCCAATCCTCAGTGACCACCCTTGGTCGCCAGTGACGGCGGCACGGATGCCGCGCGCAGCGCGGGCCACAGAACCGCCGCTTGGCCGAGCACCAGCATCACGAGCGCAGCCACGCCCATGGGCAACAACGGCATCCTTTGCATTTCATAGTGGTCGACGAGCCAGAGGTTGACCGCGATCGCAAGCCCGACACCGATGCCGCAGGCGACAATCGCGACAACGAACTGTTCGATCTGGAATTGATGCAGGATGGCGCGGCGCATGGCGCCCAATGCTCGACGTATCCCGATCTCGCGCCGGCGACGGGACACCGCGGAACTGGTCAGCCCGACAATGCCGAACGCGACGACGGCCAGCAGGATCGCGCACACCGTGGCCAACACAGCCGCGAAACCATGGCTGCCGCGATAAGCCATCGCGCGCACCTCGGGGAACGTCCTGACGTATCGAATAATCCGCGCACCATCCAGATCGCGCAGCGCTTTTGGCGCCGCGGCCTCAACACGCCCGGCCCGACCCCGGCGCACCCGGACGATGTAGGTGTAGTCGGCACCGACGTAATGGTTGGGCTGCAACACCGAATATTCGATGCCCACGCTGCCATCCGCAACATTCGGCGTTTGCAGGCACGCGATGATCCCCACGATCGTTTGCGGCGTGCCTTCCATGTACACGGTCTTGCCGAGTGCGTCGCCGCCCGGGAACAATTTTTGGGCCAGTGCGCGGGTCACGATCACTACGTGCGCCGGCGGCACGACGTCGTTTTCGTGGCGATCGACGACTTCGTCCGCTCTGAACCAGCGGCCTTCGAGCAGGCGCACGCCCAATACCTTTCGTGCGTGATCGTCCACCAGGTACAGGGAACAAAAAGCACTCGCCAAGGGTTGTGTCGGAACCAGGCGCACGGCGCAACCCCAACCACCGCCTTCGAGCGGATACGAGAAATCCGCGTAGGCATCCGCGACACCGGGCAACGCACGCAGCGCGGCCAGGTCGGCCTGCTGCCGGGATTCGAAATCCGCCGGGTGACCGACCCGGCTGCCAGCCACGACCAGGACATTCCCCTCGTCGGCGATGCCGCTTGGCCGCGCGCTGTCACGCAGCCGCAGGTGGATGATGAACAGCGCGTTGCACAGGATCGCGAGCGTCAGCGCCATCTGCAGCACGATCAGCAGGATGCCGATCTTGTCGCGGCGCATCGTCGAAAGCATTGGATGGATGCCCATGCGTGATTCCTAACCGGTCTTCAGTTGCCACGCAGGCTGCACCCGCGCCGCGCGCCAGGTCGGGTAAAGGCCGGCAGCAACCGTCGCCAGCAACGCGAGCGCGATGGCAATCAAGACATCGGCCACGTCCAGATGCGCCAGGCTTGCAATGTCGGGAGTCAGCACCGCGCGCAACCCGACAAGGCCGATCCAGGTGAACGCAAGACCCAGCAGGCTGCCGACCACACCGATCACTACGGTTTCCACCAGGCATTGCGCGAAGATCGCGCCGCGGCTGCCGCCCAACGCGCGCCGCACGCCGAACTCCCCGGCGCGGCGCCGGAACTTGGCCAGCAGCAAGGCGGTCGCGTTGATCAGGCAAACGACGAGGAAACCAAACGCCACCAGCACCATGATGCGGGCCGTATCCGGCACCACGTGCTCGGCTGCGAGCCACTGCGGTACATCACGTAGGCGTACGTTGGGCGGCCAGTCGAACCGCCCGCTGCGGCGTTGCGCCTCGGCATAGTCGTACAGGAAGCGCCGATAACGCTGCACGGACGCGGCGGTCGGCAGTTCCACCCAGAAATCCAGCCACACGCAATCCGATTGCAGGTGCGCCTGCCAGCTCGGGCCGGGCGGCTTGTTGCAGTTGATGGTCTGCCATTCCATGTGGCTGGCGATCGCGCGCGTGAATGGCAGGAATACGCCTTCAGTGTCACCAAAGGTGTTGCCGTCCGGCACGGCATAGAAACGGGGAATTGGATGCCAGTCGGCCAGCACGCCGACGATCGTGTACGTGTGATTGTCGAGGTCGAGGCTGCGACCGACGCTGTCGGCGCCGCCGAACAACCTGTCGTTGAGCTTCTGGCTGATGACAACCACGTTGGCCGCGCGACGATCATCTGCGGCCGTCCAGGGCGCCCCGTAGCGGAACGGCACGTCGAACATCGGAAAGAAATCGGCGCCGACCGCGCGACCTTTGACGCCGAATGGCGACCGCGAGGTATCGCCCGGTATTGCCGTGAAATGCACGGCGTACATGGCGGTTTGCCGCCGCGCGATGCGCTGGCGCAGCAACTGCTGGACGTCGAGGTAAGTCAACTGATCCGGCGGTTGATCGCCGAAACCATGTCCGTGCCCCCATGGGTCGATCTGTGGCACGAACAGGCGCGCGGACTTGGCCGGGATCGGATCGCCCGACATCGCGCGGAACACCGTAATCACCGTCATCGACCCGCCGATCCCGAGACCGATGGTCACCACCATCAAAGTGGTCAGCACCGGCGCACGCCGCAGGCTGCGTATCGCCAGATGCAGGTAGTGGCCCAACATGGCGCCAACGCGCCAACCGATGCCCCGCAACTTTGGGGCGACATTTGCTTGCGGCAGCGCTGCTCGACGGATCATGCCACCCTCTCCGGCCGCAGACGAGCTTACCGGGAAGCGATGTGCGCTGCCCGCCCCGATGCGTGAAATCAGGCCCGAGCGTGCGCGATCAACGCGTCCGCGAAGGTATCGGTGGTACCGTCGCCGCCAAGGTCCGGCGTGACGCGGTCGTGCGCTTCGATCGTGGTGCGGATCGCGTCGCGGATGCGCGTGCCCTTGTCGACCATGCCGAGGTGATCCAGCATCTCGGCGGCGGCCAGCAGCAATGCGCAGGGATCGGCGATGTTCTTGCCGGCGATGTCGGGCGCCGAGCCGTGCACGGCTTCGAAGATCGCCACGTCCTTGCCGATGTTGGCGCCGGGCGCGAGGCCCAGACCACCGACCAGCCCCGCGCACAGGTCGGAAATGATGTCGCCGAACAGGTTGGTGGTGACGATCACGTCGAACTGCCACGGATTCATCACCAGTTGCATGCAGGTGTTGTCGACGATCATCTCGTTGAACTCGACCTGCGGATACTCCTTCGCAACCTCGCGCGCAACGTCGAGGAACAGCCCCGACGCGGTCTTGATGATGTTGGCCTTGTGCACCGCAGTGACTTTCTTGCGGCCTTTCCTTACCGCCAGTTCGAACGCGTGGCGCACGATCCGCGAGGCGCCGGTGCGGGTATTGCGCACGATCGACTGTGCGATCTCGCCATCGGGGGACACCATCTGCCCCTCTTGCAGGTAGGCACCTTCGGTGTTCTCGCGCACCGTGATGATGTCGATGTTCTCGTAACGGGCCTTGGTTCCCGGAAAGCTGACTGCCGGACGCACGTTGGCGTACAGGTCGAAATGTTTGCGCAGCGCCACGTTCAGTGAGGAAAACCCTTTGCCGACCGGGGTTGTCAGCGGACCCTTCAATGCAATGCCATGTTTGGCGATCGCATCCAGCGTCGCTTGCGGCAGCAGCTCGCCCTGTTTCTCGAGCGCCACCATGCCGGCTTCGACGAACTCGTATTCCAGTCCGCAATCCAGTGCGTCCAGCACCTTCAGTGTCGCCGCCATGATTTCCGGGCCGATCCCGTCGCCGCGGATCACCGCAATTGTCTTGGTCACGCGCAAACTCCCTCAGGCATCGCCGCGCGGCGATGTGAACAAACAAAACAGCAATTATCGCAGATCAAGCTACGCCGAACCAACTCGAAGCGGCTGTTGTGAAAAGTCAGGGCGAAGTCGGGGCGCTTACGCGATGCCGGTGGCATCGCGTGCCCGGCTGAGCGCCCGGCCAAGGATGACCGAGCCGGCGCCCGCACCATGGATGGTTGCTCGCCTTCACACCAAAGCTTTTATTCAGGCAGACACTGCCCGGCCGGATGAACCGTAGCCGCCAGACGCAGCGATCATGGACGATCGCATGCAAGCAGCTCGTTCAGCCGGCCGCTGCGCTCAGCCGCAGCCAACTGTTCGAAACCGCCCACATACGTACCGTTGATGAAGATCTGGGGCACGGTACGCGCGCCACCGGTGCGCTCGGCCATCGTCGCACGCGCCGCCGGGTCGGTGTCGATGCGCAGTTCACGCCACGCAAAGCCCTTGGCTCTCAACAGATTTTTCGCGGCCACGCAGTACCCGCACATCGCGGTAGAGTAGATTTCGATATCGACCATAAGTACAAACAGGTTCGGGAAGCTGACATCATTTTACCGGCACTGAACGTACCCGGGCAGAGAATCAAGGCCGCTTTCCAACGAGCGGTACCATCTCGAACCAATCGGCTTTCGTCGGGTCTCAATCAAGCGGGTTTTCTGTCAGGTAATCATGTTGACCGTCTTTCACCCCCGAGCCGTGCTGACCTTTGCCGCAACGCTGCTGCTGGCACTCCCGGCCGCCGCGCAGGAATCCAACGTGCGCCTGCCCGATTTGGGCAGCGCGGCCGACACCATGATGAGCCCGCAGCAGGCGCAACAGTATGGCGCCGAATTCCTGCACGAATTGCGCGGCGCACACCTGGTGCTGGACGATCCGCAGGTCGACCAATACCTGCACCGGCTGGGCTATCGGCTGGCGTCGGCCAGTTCCGACCCGACCCAGCACTACACCTTTACGCTGATCAACGTCCCCGAGATCAATTCGTTCGCGACCTTCGGCGGTTATATCTTCATTTTCTCGGGCCTGTTCACGATAACCCAGAACCAGGACGAGCTGGCCGCGGTGATGGCGCACGAACTGGCACACATCAGCCAGCACCACCTGCAACGCGCGATGGAAGACCAGAAGAAAACGGCGCCGCTATATGTGCTCGGCGCGCTCGCCGCGGCACTGGCGGCTTCGCAGGCCGATTCGGGCAGGCGCAACGCCGTGGCCAATCCGTACGGATACGGCTACGGCAACGACCCTTATGACGCGGGCATCGACCCGGCCATCGGGGCGTTCTATTCAGTGATGGCATTGATGCAGCAGCACCAGATCGACTTCACCCGCGCCGACGAAGCCGAAGCCGACCACATCGGGATCAACACGCTGGCCAAGGCAGGTTTCAATCCGGCAGGCATGGCGGACGTCTTTGCGCGTATGCAGGCCCTGCTCCGTCCCGGCGGTGCCGGGGGTCTTGCGGCTGGCAACGCGCCCAGCTTTCTGCAAAATCACCCGGTAAACAGCGTGCGCATCGCCGATGCGCGCGCGCGCGCGCGTGTGCTGAACCAACAAATGCACTCCATCAAGGCCTGCGTGAGTGTGCGGACGGACCAACCGCACTGCACGGAACAGCAGGTCCGCGCGCAAGACGGCAGCAAGGCAGCCGATCTTTCCGGCTACGGCACGCTGCCGCTGCCATTCGTCAAGGACTATGCGTCGTTGCTGGGTAATTTCGTGCGCGGCCCCAGCGAACTGCAGTACCAATTGATGCGCGAACGGGTACGGGTACTGTCCTCCGGTGATCCTCGCTCGATCGCCGACTACTACACCCGCAGCATGGCGACCAACAGCAAATTCGCCGCCGCCGTTTACAATCGCTACGGTCATGCGCTGGCGTTGCTGCAAATCGGGCAGGCATCGAAGGCGTTGCCGATCATGGCCAAACTGGCCAAGGCCGACCCCGGCAACCTGACCTTCGCCCTGGGCCTCGCGGATGCCGAACGCCACGCGGGCCAGCGCAGCCGAGCACTGCAACGCTACGCTTCGTTGAACGCGATGTGGCCGAACGACCCGGCGATCGTGCTCGATTACAGCCGCGCGCTGCTCGATGACGGCACCGCCGCCAGCGCCAAAATCGCGCAAGGGCTGCTGAAGCCTTTGCTCAATGACAACTCCGAACCCTCGTTGTACGCGACCTACGGCCACGCCTGCCACGTCGCCGGTGACGAGGTGCACGCCGGCATCGCCTATGCCGATGCCACTTACCTGTCCGGCCACGCCGCCGCCGCGCTCGACCAGCTGCATCGCCTGCTGAAGCGCAAGGATCTCGACTACTACAGCCGTGCCCAGATCAATTCGCGCATCGCCCAGATCATGCCGATCGTGCTGGAAATCCGCCGTCGCCATCTCGATCGCGACGACGACAGCAACCAGTCCAGCGCGAACGCGAACCAGCACAGCGGCCTGCGTTTCGGCGCCTGTGCGGGCGCGGCGTGCATGCAACCGTGATCCGAAGCAGGCGTAGCGTGGACGCAGCACGGCGCTCGCGTATCATTGCCCGCGTGCCTCGCCGCCATCCCGAGCCAATGAATCGCAAAAACCCTCTGCTTTGCTTGTTACCCGCCCTGTTCATTCTCGTCGTGTTTGTGGCGCAGTCCGCGCCGCCACCGGCATCGTCGGCGTCCACCTCGTCGGCACCTGCCGCTGTCGCGCATCCGCAGGTCGAATTGAAGACGTCGATGGGCAGCATCGTGATCGAGTTGTTTCCCGACAAGGCACCCAAGACCGTCGCCAATTTCCTGCAATACGTCAAGAACGGTTTTTACGATGGCACCGTGTTCCACCGTGTGGTCCCCGGCTTCCTGATCCAGGGCGGCCTGTACACGCGCGAGCTCAGGCCCAAGCGTACCCTGCCGCCGATCCCCGACGAAGCCAACAATGGGTTATCCAATCTGCGCGGCACCGTCGCCGCGGCGCGCGGGCCGGACCCCGATTCCGCGACGGCGCAATTCTTCATCAACGTGGTCGACAATCCGCGCCTCGATTACGTCGGCAACCAGAGCGGCATGACCTGGGGATATGCGGTATTCGGCAAGGTCGTCAAGGGCATGGGCGTAGTCGACAAGATCGACAACCTGCCGACCGGCCCGCAGGGCCCGTTCATCGGCGACGTACCACGCCCGCTGGTGGTGATCGAAGGTGCCAAGCTGATTGGCGAGGCCGCGCATCCGACCGCGGAACCGGTCTCGCCTGTGACAGGGCAGGTCCCCGCTTCGGCGCCAGCGTCGAAGAAAAAATCCGGTGCGAAGCATTGATGGGGAATCCCGGAACGACCCTCGGTTTGCTCGTCATTCCCGCGAAAGCGGGACTGCGTTTGCAGGATTGCAAACGCGAACGCCGAAGGCGGCCAGAAAGGCGAGCGCCATGGATGGCGCGAGTAATCCACCTTGACACTTTGCAACAACCACATGGATTCCCGCTTTCGCGGGGATGACGTCATCGGAAGGCTTTGGAGGCACCCCAAGGTGGCAACCACACTTTTCATTTCCGATCTGCACCTCGACGACGCGCGCCCGCACATTGTCGATGATTTCGAACGCTTCTGCTCGGGGGAGGCACGCGGCGTCGACGCGTTGTACGTGCTGGGCGACTTGTTCGAAGCCTATGTCGGCGATGACGACGACGCTCTGTTGAATGCGCGCGTCGCGACGGCACTGCGCGGTGTTGCCGACTCTCGCACGCCGGTTCATTACATCGCCGGCAATCGCGATTTCCTGTTGGGCGATGCTTACGCGCGCCGTTGCGGCATGACGATTCTCGGTGACGGCACCAGCATCGACCTGCACGGCACGCCCACCCTGATCCTGCACGGCGATACGCTGTGCACCGACGACGCCGCTTACCTCGCATTCCGCAAACAGGTGCGCGACCCGGCTTGGCAACAGGCGTTCCTTGCACGCCCGCTTGCCGAGCGCCGCGCCTTCGCGCGCCAGGCCCGCGACGCCAGCCGCGCGCATACTTCCAGCACCGACATGGCAATCATGGACGTCAACCAGGGCGCGGTCGAACACGCGCTGCGCGATGCCGGTGTCACCCGCATGATCCACGGCCACACCCACCGTCCCGCCATCCACGAATTCGAACTCGGCGGGATCCCCGCGCAACGCATCGTGCTGGGCGACTGGTACGAGCAGGGGTCGGTATTGCGGGTGACGCCCGACGCAGTCGATTTGCACGGATTGGCATAGACAGGCACAACAGTCGCCTGCACGCAGGCTCCTACAAAATATCAGGCACCCCGTGTTGTCGTAGGAACGAGCGTGCTCGCGACCGGCGCAATCGGCACATGCCATCGACTATTGCACCGCGTCGATCGCCTCACGCAAGGTCTCCACGCCGATGATCTCGAGCTCGCCGATGCGCTGCGATTTCTTCGGCGCGTTCGCCTGCGGCACGATCGCGCGGCGGAAGCCGTGGTGCGCGGCTTCCTTCAGGCGTTCCTCGCCGTTCGGCACCGGGCGCACCTCGCCCGACAAACCCACCTCGCCGAAGGCCACGGTCTTCTCCGGCAGCGCGCGATCACGAAAACTCGACAGCACTGCCAGCAGCACCGGCAGGTCGGCCGCAGTTTCCTGCACGCGGATGCCGCCGACCACGTTCACGAACACATCTTGGTCGAACACCGCCGCGCCACCGTGACGGTGCAGAACCGCCAGCAGCATCGCAAGACGATTCTGCTCCAGTCCCAACGCAACCCGGCGCGGGTTGCCGAGGTTCGATTGATCGACCAGCGCCTGCACTTCCACCAGCAATGGACGCGTGCCTTCGCGGGTCACCATCACCGCGCTGCCGGGCGTCGCGCCCTGGTGCCCCGTGAGAAATATGGACGACGGATTCGGCACCTCGCGCAGGCCCTTGTCGCCCATCGCGAACACGCCGAGTTCGTTCACCGCACCGAAGCGGTTCTTGAATGCGCGCAGCACCCGGAAGCGCGAACCTGACTCACCTTCGAAATAAAGCACTGCATCGACCATGTGCTCGAGCACGCGCGGGCCGGCAATGCCGCCCTCTTTCGTGACGTGCCCGACCAGGAATACGCAGGTGCCGGTTTCCTTGGCAAAGCGCACCAGCCGCGCCGCCGATTCGCGCACCTGCGACACCGAACCCGGCGCCGCCGGCAGCGTTTCCGTCCAGATGGTCTGGATGGAATCGATCACCAACACGCGCGGCTTTTCCGCCAGCGCGTGTTCGAGGATGCGCTCGACGCAGGTTTCAGCCAGCGCCTTCAGCGGGTCCAGTTCCAATCCCAGGCGGTGCCCGCGTGCGGCGATTTGCGCCAGCGATTCCTCACCGCTGACATACAGCCCGGACAATCGCTCACCCAGCGCAGCCAGTGTCTGCAACAGCAACGTCGATTTGCCGATGCCGGGATCGCCGCCCACCAGCACCACGGAACCTTCGACCAACCCGCCGCCCAGTACGCGATCGAGTTCGCCGATCCGGATCAGATGCCGCTTCTCGACTTCGCCCGCGACGCCCGCCAACGGCTGCACCTTCGCCACATCGGTGCCCGCGTAACCACCACGGCGCCCGGTATTCGCATCGGCCGCCTTCGTCGCCGGCTGCACCACGAATGCGGACAAGGTGTTCCACGCCCCGCAGGACTCGCACTGGCCCTGCCACTTAGGATATTCCGCGCCGCAGTCGGAGCACACGTATGCTGTTTTGGCTTTGGCCATCATTGGCCACCGTCGTGCGCGTGAAGGGTCGGATCGCTCATGACTGGTACCGTGATCCGGCTGTCGTTGTACCACTCGATGCGCAATGGCTGCCCAGCATCCTTCATGGATTCGTCCGTTACAGGTTTGCCAGTTCCATAGTTGATTTCCATGTACGGATTCTTGTTCACGTTCAAGACGACCACGAGGCGGCTGCCCTTTGCGATGCGTTTCGACACGATGTTGGTATCGTGAAGCGGAATCTTCGTTTTCCTGCCGGGTGCAAGCAACTCACGCCGACTGCGGTCGTGCGCATAACTTGCGCGACCCAAGTCGTGGGCAAGGTAGAAGTACCTGCCATCCGGCATCAGTTCGTAAACCGCGATCGAGAAATCGACATCCCGCCTGTTGATCGATGCAACCAGCTCGCCCGCGAAGCTGCCGTCGATGCTGAACGCGTGTTCAAACGGCCGGGTGGCAAACACCAGCCCGTGCGAGCTGTCCAGGCGTTTCAAGACAATGAAGCGGGTGTAGTCGTTGTTTTGTGTCGAGCGATCACGAAAATCCACCGTCTGTTCCACATGGCTTGCACGCGCGGGCGCCACGGGATCGAGCAGATAACCCGAGCCGTTCCGGGTGCCGCTGAAATAGAGCGTCAGGGTGCGATCATGCATCGCGTCCAGCGACGCGATGTGCTTCCATTGGTTGGCACCCATGACTTCGTAATTGATCCTGTTCTGCAGGAGCTTCGGCTTCTGCGCGCCTTTCAGGATCCAATCCAGCCATTCAAAGGCCAGCTTGCGCATGCTGACGTTCGCGACCGGATCGATCTTGTACCCCATCAATGTCAGCGCCGCGGACCGTTGCGCGCCAAAGTGATCCCATGGACCGAGGACGAGGTACAGGTCAGGGTGCTTGTTGTACCTGAAATAATCCCGGACGTATTGCATCGAGCCGATCTGCGCGCCGTCGTAATACCCGTCGGTCACCAGAATCGGAATCTTCAGGTTTGCATATTGCCCCGGGGCCGGCGCCAGCGACCGCCAATAGCTGTCGTAGGCCGGATGGTCGAGCCATTGCTGGAAGATGCGATTGGGGTGACCGTCCAGCAGGTCCAACTGCCGGTATGGCAGTCCGCTTCGGTACCATCGCACATACAAATCTGCGGCGGGAGGCGGGAATCCCAGGATGTTGTTGGCCCAGCGAAACATGAACGACTGGAAGACGTTGTTCTCCATGGGGCTGTCGATGCCCGGCATGACCGCCACCTGCGGCACGATCGTTTTCAGCGCGGCGGGCGGATCCCGGGCAACCGCCCACTGCACGAAACCGACATAGCTGCCCCCGAACATTCCGACCTTGCCATTGCACCATGGTTGACGTGCGATCCACTCGATTGCTTCGCGTGCGTCCTCGCCATCGTGAACATAAGGAACAAAGTCCTTGATGTTCGTCCGGATACCGCGGCTGTAAACCACGACGCCGACAAAACCACGTTCCGCGGGAGCCTTGGCAAAGTAGACGTCGCCGGGCCCTTGGGAATAAGGGGTGAAGAACAGTGTCGCGGGAAGTGGTTGGGTGACGCCTTTCTTTCTGACGATGATGGCCGACAGGGTCACACCATCTTTTAGCTTGATGAGCACCGGGTTCTGCACGATATATCCGGCATCAGCCTGCTTGGGAGACGCCGCCAGCACTGGCAGCGTTGCCAGAACCAGGCACAACGCGCAGACCCATCTCATTGCATCTATCCCCATGGTTTTGGCCATCAGTCAACCCTCGGCGAACAACACGCGCCGGGTCACGCCGCAGGTGAGCTCGTAGGAAATGGTGCCGGCGTGCTGCGCGATGGTTTCGACCGGCAGTTGCGGGCCCCAAAGCATCACCACATCACCCACCGCAGCGTTCGGCGCGTTACGCAAGTCGAGCGTGAGCAAATCCATCGACACGCGGCCGATCACCTGTGCGGGCGCGTCGCCCACCAGCACCGGTGTGCCGGATTGCGCACTGCGCGGATAACCGTCGCCATACCCGATCGCGGCGACGCCGACTGGCATGTCTTCGGGACACTCGTACGTCGCGCCGTAGCCAATGCGCTCGCCGCGCGCGATGCGATTGATCGAAACGAGGCGCGTAGTCAGCGTCATCGCGGGCATGAAATCGAAGTCGGCACCGGTCTTGCCCTCGGCAACCGACAGTCCATACAGCACACCGCCTGCCCTGATCCAGTCGCCACGCGCAGCGGGCCAGCCGAGCAAGCCCGCCGAGTTGGACAAGGCGCGCTCGCCGGGTAGATTTTTCATCGCGTCGAGAAAAATTTTCGTCTGGCGCGCGGTGAAGTCGTTGTCGAATTCATCGCTGGATGCGAAGTGCGTCATCAGCACGATCGCAGGGTCGACTGCGGGCAATGCGCCGAGCCGCGCATGCAGTTCGACCGCGCGTTCGACGGGAAAGCCGAGCCGATGCATGCCGGTGTCGAACTTCAGCCACACCCTCAGCGGATCGCCGCCGCGTTCGGCTTCCAGCATTGCGAGCTGCGAATCGTGGTGGATCACGGCTTCGAGCTGCAGCCGGCGCATCTCGGCAATATCGCTCGCCGCATCGGGACCGGACAACACCACGATGCGCTGGCGGTTGCCCGCCGCGCGCAAGCGCAAGCCATCCGCGATCGATGCGACCCCGAACGCGTCGGCCCCCGCCAGTGCGCGCGCGCAACGTTCCAGCCCATGGCCGTAGGCGTCGGCCTTGACCACTGCCATCACCTTCGCGTTACCTGCAAGCGAACGCACACGGGCCAAGTTGCCGCGCAGTGCATCGACGTGAATCGTCGCGGTGGCGGAGCGGCTCACGACTGCCGGGACTCGGGACTCGGGACTCGGGACTCGGCTTCGGATCGACGCGCGCGGGGCAAGAGAACTTGCCCACTACGAAGGTCCTTCACGCCGTCATCCCGGCGCAGGCCGGGATCCATCTTGATCTGTACCGACCTTCGCAAACGCCAATGGATTACAGGCCGCTCCCGCGGCGTGCCCCTTGGGCCATCGGCTACGCCAATGTTCGCTTCGGCATCCTGCCTCCGCATCCCGGCTTGCGCCGAAATGACGTCATTGCGGGATCTCGCGTCATCGCCTTGCGGCGTCAGAGACCATGCGTCCTGTTTTTGCCGGGTCCCGAGTCCCGGGTCCCGGGTCCCGAGCTTCATTCCATGCTCCCCACGTACGCCTCCGGCGCGTAATTCTCGAACTTGGTGTACTGGCCGAGGAAGGTCAGCTTGATGGTATCGATGGGGCCGTTGCGTTGCTTGCCGACGATGATCTCGGCGATGCCCTTGTGGTTGGATTCCTTGTTGTAAACCTCGTCGCGATAGATGAACAGGATCAGGTCGGCGTCCTGTTCGATCGCGCCCGATTCGCGCAGGTCGCTCATCACGGGGCGCTTGTCGTTGCGCTGTTCCAGCGCGCGGTTCAACTGCGACAGCGCGATCACCGGCACGTCGAGTTCCTTGGCCATGGCTTTGAGGTTGCGCGAAATTTCCGAGATCTCGGTCGCGCGGTTTTCCTTGTTGCCGGGCACCTGCATCAACTGCAGGTAGTCGATCACCACCAAGCCCAAGCCATGCTCGCGCATCATGCGGCGCGCGCGCGAACGCAGTTCGCCTGGCGACAGCGCGGGCGTGTCGTCGATGAAGATTTTCGATTCGGACAGCAACGATGCGGCCTGGCTGACCCGCGGCCATTCCTCTTCCGCGAGTTCGCCCGAGCGCAGGTCTTTCTGGTTGATGCGGCCCATCGACGAGATCAAACGAAACGCCAGTTGCGAGGCCGACATTTCCATCGAGAACACCAGCACCGGCTGCTTGGCGCGCATCGCCACGGCTTCGGCGATGTTGAGCGCAAACGCGGTCTTGCCCATCGACGGGCGGCCGGCCACGATCACCAGATCCTGGCGCTGCATGCCGGAGGTGAGTTCGTCGAGATCCTTGAAACCAGTGGTGAGGCCGTTCAACTGGCCGCGGTTGGCGTAGCGTTGCGCCAGGAGTTCCACGGCCTCCTTGACCGACTGCCGCACTGGCACCACTTGCTTGCGCCCACGCGCGCCGGCCTCGGCGATCTTGAATACGCGCTGCTCGGCGGCTTCGAGGATTTCCGGGGTGTTGCGACCTTCGGGGTTGAATCCATCACCCGCAATCTGGGTGCCGGCTTCGATGAGTTTGCGCAGGATGGCCTTGTCGCGCACGATGTCGGCGTAGGCCTTGATATTGGCCGCGCTGGGTGTGTTGTTGGCGAGTTCGGCAAGGTAGGCGGGGCCGCCAATCGTCGCCGTTTCGCCGTTGCGTTCGAACCATTCGCCCAGGGTGACCGCATCGCAGGGGTTGCCCTGCATCGCAAGCTCTCCGATCGCGCGGAAGATCAGGCGATGTTCGCGGCGGTAAAAGTCTTCCTCGACCACACGATCGGCAACCTGGTCCCAGGCTTCGCCGACCAGCATCAGGCCACCCAGCACCGACTGCTCGGCCTCGATGGAATGGGGCGGCACCCGCAGCACGTCGACGCGCGGCGGCGGATTGCGTTCTGGCAGGACAGCGCTCATCGGGGCGCAACGGATGCGGACTTCGACATGCCGACGATGATACGCGCGCGAGTCTCACCGCACGATACGAAAAGTCTGTGGAAAAGTTGTGCACGGGGCGTGGGTGATTCGACCTGGCCCGCATGCCATCTGCAAAAGCGAAGAACATTGGACACGGATCAACGCGGATAAAAGCTGATGGACCAGAACAAAGGCAGACGCAGGTGACGCATGCGCACGCAAATTCAAATCAGATTTTTATCAGATTTCATCCGTGTCAAACGCTCTTGCTGTTCACTCACAGATTTCCGAACCGCATCGGCGCATACGGCAACGGGTCCAGCACCGGCACGTCGCCCGCGATCAACGACGTCGCCAGTTCTGCGGTAGCTGCACTCATGCTCACCCCCAGCATGCCGTGGCCGGTCGCGAGCAGCAGGTTGTTCCAGCGCCGGACCGGACCGATCAACGGCACTTCGTCGACGCACATCGGTCGCCAGCCCCACCATTCTTCGTGCAATTCGGCACCCAGCGGCTGGCGCAGGTAGGCGCGCGCACCGCGCCGCAGCGCATCGAGGCGGGTACGGTTGACGCGTTCGTCGTAACCGGAGAATTCCATGGTACTGCCGAGCCGATAGCCCGAACCCCACGCGGTCACGCACACGCTGGGTTCGCGCAACACCAGCGCGCGGCGCGGACACGGATCGGGCCGCGACATCGTGATCGAGTAGCCCTTGCCGGGCTGGATCGGAACCTGCAACTCCAATTGCGCTGCAGCCTGTGGCGTCCACGCACCCAGCGCCAGCAACACGCGCTCACCGACGAATTCGCCGCGCGAGGTGTGCACCGCTTGCACGCGCCCGTCGGCACAACGAAAGCCCTCGACCACGGTTCCGGTTTCGATTTCGCCGCCACGTTCGCGCACCCGCCGTGCCAATCCTTCGACCAACTTGTCCGGTCGCAATTGCGCGTCGTCGCCGTGCATGATGCCGCCGACCACCCCCGGCAACAGTGCCGGCTCCATCTGTTCGACCGCGGTCCCCGACAATTCCTCGGCGGCGATGCCGAGCCGCCCCAGCCACGCCACCTCGGCCCGATCCTGTACCAGCGCACGTGCGCTGCGGTGCACGAACAGGGTCCCCGACGGGCTGTATTCGCAGTCGATGCCTTCTTCGGTCAATATCCGCGGCAGCAACGTCCACGAACGTTGCAGGATCGCCGCGCGCACGATCGCGGTGCGCTCGGCAGTCGCCAGATTGCATTGCCGCGCGAAGCCAAGCAGCCAGCGCCAGCGTTCCCAATCCGGTTTCGGGCTGACATAAAGCGGTGCATCG
The DNA here is from genome assembly GCA_050738155.1 of Rhodanobacteraceae bacterium. GTDB lineage: Bacteria > Pseudomonadota > Gammaproteobacteria > Xanthomonadales > Rhodanobacteraceae > 66-474. The sequence goes on along the minus strand of JBOHYW010000007.1, from coordinate 12,817 downwards.
CGGCGCAGCATCCAATGCAGTGCCCGCCACGGCATGCCCGGGACCGAAAGCGGTATCGCGTGGCTGGGCGTCAAGGTACCGCAGTTGCCGTGCGAGGCACCGCATCCTGGCGTACCGCGTTCGAGCACCCGCACCCCGATGCCCCGGCGCCGCAGCATCAGCGCGCAGGACAGCCCGATCACGCCCCCACCGAGTACCAAAACGTCACTGCGCGTCGCATCCATCCCGCCAGTGTAACGCCGGCGCGGGGCATCGCCCCTGCCGATCCACGTCACTTTTCGCCGCAGCACGCGCCCGGTCACCGGTCGGACAGCTTGCCGGGATGGTCATTTTTTCCGGCCCGTCGGCTTGCCGGGGATACTACAAGGCGCCAAACGGCAATTGGCATCATTCCTGCTTGGATATCCCTGCAAACAGAGGGAATCCACATGAATGCCGACAACAACACCGCTTTCTGCAGCATCCCCGAGATCCTCCTGATGCTCCGCGCACCCGGCGCGGGCTGGCTCGCCACCCTGTTGGCGGCGATGGACGAAGCCAATCGCGACCCGGATTTCAACGCCTATCACCGCGCGATCCTCGCCCGCTGCCTCGACGAACAAGCGGTGCCCGCGGCGGTGGTGGAAGCCTCACGCCAGCGCACCATCGAGTTCGAACGTGCACTGTCGGCACGCAGCGACGGACAGCACCGGATGCAAGACCGCGTCGCCTGAACCAGCGTAGCGGCGACATCTCCGCTGAATGCCTGTATGCCCGACACTCGATGCCGGGTCCTCCGCGTGGGTCCGCGGGCTGGACGCGCCCGGTGGCATCGGTTACCTTCAAACGAATCGGATGCCATCGCCCGCGTTGATTCGATGCCAGCCAGCCCATTCGCCAATCTGACGATCACCGAAACCGGCGCGTGTTCGGTGAAGTGGGGCGCGCGTTGATCGCGGCGACACGGCACCTGCGCCTGCTGGCCATTTCAGCCCTGCTGACGCTGGCCGCCTGCACGACCGTGCCACGGCAACCGGCGCCGCTGCCATCCACCAATGTCGCCAACAACGTGCTGTTTCGCGCGATCGGCTTGGTCGGCACGCCATACAAATGGGGTGGCAACACCCCCGAGACCGGATTCGATTGCAGTGGCCTGGTCGATTACGTGTTCCGCACCGCAGCCGGCATCGTGCTGCCGCGCACCTCGCGCGCAATGGCCGCGCTCGACGCCCCCAGAATTCCCCGGAAAGATCTCGAACCCGGTGACCTGCTATTTTTCGGCCACCACCACGTCAACCACGTCGCCATTTACGTCGGACACGGACGTTTCGTGAACGCACCCGACACCGGCGGCACCGTGCGGCTGGATCGGCTGGACGGTTACTACTGGCGCGACCATTACTTGTTCGCCAAACGCGTGCTGACGCCGCGGGTGCGTGCCGCACTCTCGACGGCGAATTGAACCGCGCTGGACGCGCAATCTGCCTGCCACCATCCGGTGCGCCGGGCTGACCTACGGAACCCTCGATGCACAACTTCACCCTGCTGATCGGCCGCCTCGGACTCTCGCTTATTTTCATCCTGTCCGGCATCGGCAAACTCGCGGCGTATCACGCCACCACCCAGGTGCTGATTGCACACGGCCTGCCGCCGGGGCTGCTGCCACTGGTGATCTTCGCCGAACTGGTTGGAGGCCTTGCGGTACTGTGCGGATTCCTGACCCGCTGGGCCGCGGCCGGCCTTTTCGTTTACACGCTGTTGGCGGCGGTGCTGTTCCACAACAATTTTGCCGATCACGGCCAGTGGATCAATTTCATGAAGAACATCGCGATCGCCGGCGGTTTCCTGGTGCTGGCCGTGCACGGCCCCGGCATGCTGTCGCTGGATGCCTGGCGCAGGCGGCGCAAGCAACGCAAGAAGATTTTCTTCTGACGTGATCAGCGCAAAGCCGGCTCCGGCCTTCGGCCTTGAGCCGGCCTACGTTTCGAACCCTGGTAGGCCGGTTCAAGGAGCGCAGCGACGGAACCGGCGGTGCCACTCACTCGTGTGTATGTCCGTCGCCGGCATGCGCATGTCCGTGCGCGATTTCTTCCGGTGCGGCTTCGCGCACGTCGACGATCTCGATATCGAAATGCAGTGCCTTGCCGGCCAGCGGGTGGTTGTGATCGACGTCGATCGAACTCATGCCAACCTTGTGCACGGTGACCGCGCGCTGGCCGCCATCGCGGGTCTGCAGCACGGTGGTCATGCCCGGCTTCAACTTCTGCGCGTTCTGGAAATATTTCTTCGGCACGCGCTGCAACAAGCCTTGCTGGTACTCGCCGTAGGCCTCCGCCGGCGCGATGTCGACTTCGAAATGTTCGCCCGCCTCGCGCCCGGTCAGCGCCTTTTCGACACCCGGCACCAACTGGTTGTGGCCGAGCAACGCGAGCATCGGCTCGCCACGCTTGCGCGAATCATCGAACGGCTCGGCGGTCGCATCGGCGGCGTCGCGTACGACGTAATGGAAACTCACCACGGAATTTTTTTCGGAAGGCATGGAACTGTTTACGGGGAAGCCGGCGAACCCGGCATGTTAGCGGCGTCCGGGTCCTTCGTCACGCCGAAACGCACCCCGCGTGCTTCCGGGCCAAACGCCGTGAGGATCGCCAGCAACACCGCGACGCAAGCGATCCAGATGCTCTGCGCCAATGCATAGTCACCACCCCATGTCTGCGCGAGCCACACGAGAATATAAGCGGTGCCGGCGGCAATCAGGTTGCCGAGCTGGTAGGCAACCCCGGGCAGCGTGCCGCGCACGTCGTCAGGCGAAAGTTCGTTGAGGTAGATGGGGACCACGCCCCACGCACCCTGCACGGCAATCTGGATCCAGAACGCACCGACGCCGAGCAGCACGATCGAGCCACCGTAACTCCACAACGGAATCGCCGGCAGCGCCAGCAGCGCCGCGATCACCATGGCGCGGCGACGACCGATCCGTTCCGACCACTGGCCGAACACGAGACCGCCGACCAGCGCACCAAGGTTGAGCACGATGGTCAGCAAACTGGTGACGTGCGTGTCGAAATGCTCCTGCAATTTAAGGAACGTGGGATAGACGTCCTGCGAGCCATGGCTGAACATGTTGAACACTGCCATCAACACGATCAGGTAACCGAACAATCCCCAACGGCCGCGCATGGTCTCACGCACGCCACGCCGCATCCCCGCGCGTTCACGCTGCTCGAACACCGGCGATTCCGGCACGCTGCGGCGCAGGTACAGCACCAGCAACGCCGGCAGCACGCCCAACGCGAACATCCCGCGCCAGCCGATGCTGTTGAACAGCAGGCCGTAGGCGATCGCGCACAGCAGGTAACCGCACGGGTAGCCCGACTGCAGGATGCCAGAGACGATACCGCGCGATCGCGTCGGGATCGATTCCAGCGCGAGCGAAGCACCGGTGCCCCACTCGCCGCCCATCGCGATGCCGAACAGCGCGCGCAATACCAGCAATACCGCGAGCGACGGCGCAAACGCGCAGGCCAAGCCAAGGATCGAATACAGCGTGACGTCGATCATCAGGATTCGCCGGCGTCCGTAGCGATCGGCCAGGCGCCCGAATACCAGCGCACCCACCGGACGGAACGCCAGCGTCAGAAACAGCGCGAAAGCCACCTCCTTGACGTCGACATGAAACGTCTTCGCCACCCCCGGCATCACCATCACCAGCAGGAAGTAATCGAACGCGTCCAGCGTCCAGCCCAGGAATGACGCAGCGACCGTGTGTCGCTGGGTATGGTCGAGCGCGCGCAAATCGGCGAGGACGGTCATCGGCGAGCCTGTTCCTGTGTCGAAGCCGTGATCTAAGCAGCGTCACCGTCGGTCCGCAATCATTAGATGTCGCCCAATTACAATTGATGCATGCCCGAAGCCACGCAAGCCCTCGCCGATCGCATCGACGCGCTGCTGCCACAAACGCAATGCCGACGCTGCGGCTATCCCGCTTGCCGGCCGTATGCCGAGGCGATCGCGCGTGGCACGGCGCCGATCAATCACTGCCCGCCAGGCGGCATGGAAGGCGTGCGCGCACTGGCGCGCCTGACCGGACTCCCGGTGCAACCGCTCGACCTCGACTGCGGTGCGGAAGCGCCAGCGCGCGTCGCCTACATCGACGAGGACGTCTGCATCGGCTGCACCAAGTGCATCCAGGCCTGCCCAATGGACGCGATCGTCGGCGCCAACAAATTGATGCACACCGTCATCGCCGACCTGTGCACCGGCTGTGAACTGTGCGTCGCGCCGTGCCCGGTCGATTGCATCGAGATGCTGCCATCACCGGATGCGCAGGTGCGCTTGTCACGCCCCGCGCTGCCATGCCCGCCCTGAATCCCCGTCGCAGACGTTGGCTCTGGCGCGGCGCGTGGCTGGTCGCGATCGTGGTGTTCTGTTTCGTGTGGCCGGCGTGGGAATACCCCACGTTCGACATCGAACCGCAGGACCGCTTGAAGGCTTTCGTGCAACTTGCGGGGCTGCACGGATCGTGGTTGCTGTGGCCGCTGCTGGTGCAATCGGCGTTCAAGGCGGGGCTGCGGATCCGCGAGCAGCGCCGCTGGCGCGTAGCCGGTGCGGTGGTGCTCATCGTCATTTGTGCGGTGCTGTGCTGGGCGCGCTTCGTTGCGCCGAACCGTCTGGTGGTGCGTCGCACGGTGATCGCGGCGCCGATCGACCTCAACATTGCGCTGGTCAGCGACATGCACGTCGGTCTCTACACGCGTCCGGGCAAGCTCGTCCAGATGGTTCGAAAATTGAACGCGTTGCACGTCGACATGGTGCTGATCGCCGGCGACTTCACCTACGACCCGTCGCACGATCTCGCCGCAGCCCTGGCGCCGCTGCGAAATTTGAACAAGCCGACCTACGCCGTACTCGGCAACCACGACGTCGAATTGCCGGGTCCACCGCTCGCGCACAAGATCGAACGCGCACTGGCTGGCTCGCCGGTGCATTTCATCGAACACCAGGTGATCGACTTTCCGAATTTCCGCGTGGCCGGCTTGTACGATTGGTGGACCGGGCGCGACGACACCGCGTTCCTGGAAGCCCTGCCGCATGACAAGCCGCTGCTGGTGTTGATGCACCAACCGCACAGCCTGCGCGCGCTGCACGGCGTGGATTTCGCGCTGGCCATGGCCGGCCACACCCATGGCGGGCAGGTGTATCTGCCATGGTTGACCGACAAACTGTTCATGCTGATTCGCGACGAGCCCTACGTGAACGGGTATTACGACACCCCGCAAGGCGAACTGTTCGTCACCCCCGGCATCGGCGTAACCGGCGTGCCGCTGCGTTTCGATTGTCCGCCCACCATCGACGTGCTGGAATTGCGCAAGTATGTCCATTGACCCGACCGCCCGGCAACCCTGCACCCATTGCGGCGATTGCGCGCGCGCATGCCCGGAAGCGCTGAATCCGGAGGCGTTGTTCTTCGCATTGGTCGGCGACGATTGGCCGAAGGCCCGTTCCGGACGTCTCGCTGCCTGCAGCGAATGCAATCGCTGCACCGAAGTGTGCCCATCGCATATTCCACTGCTGGACTGGTTGCGCTGGGGCAAGTCCGAATTGGGCGTGCAAGCGCAAGCTGACGCAGCACGCGCACGATTCCTTGCCCGCAACGTGCGCCTCGATCGTGAACGCGAAGAACGCGCCGCGAGACGACTTGAGAAATCATCGCCCGCCACGCTCCCCACGCAATCCATCAGTCGCGGCGAAGTGTTGGCCGCAATCGCGCGGGGCCGGGCCAAAGTTCGTGCGATCGTCCCTGATCGCCACATCACCGACGCTCCGACAATTCCAGACGACAAAAATCCTTGAACACCAGAACGGCCATCCTTGGCCTGACTTTCCACAACAGCCGCTGCGCATGAAACGCACTGACATCGTTGAGCTGTTCCACCGCCTGCACGAGCTGGATCCGGCTCCGACCACCGAACTCGTCTACGCCACACCGTTCGAACTGCTGGTCGCGGTGATCCTGTCGGCGCAAGCCACCGATGTCGGGGTCAACAAGGCCACCAAGCGGTTGTTCCCAACCGCCAACACGCCGGAAAGCATCCTGGCGCTCGGCGAAGACGAATTGAAGCGTCACATCGCAACCATCGGCCTGTTCAACACCAAGGCGAAAAACATTCTCGCGATGTGTGCGCTGTTGCTGGAACGCCACGGCGGCGAAGTGCCGCGCACCCGCGAGGAACTGGAAGCCCTGCCCGGCGTCGGCCGCAAAACCGCCAACGTGGTACTGAACACGATATTCGGCGAACCCGCCATTGCTGTCGATACCCACATCTTCAGGGTCTGCAACCGCACCGGCCTGGCGCCCGGAAAAACCGTGCGAGCGGTCGAAGACAAGCTGATGAAAGTCGTACCGGAAGAATACAAAGCCGGCGCACATCACTGGCTGATCCTGCACGGCCGCTATATTTGCATCGCGCGCAAACCGAAGTGCCCGGAATGCCCCATCCGCGATCTGTGTGCGTACAAACACAAGACGCCGGCACGATCACCGACCAGCGTCTGACCGCTGGTTGGAGTCGCCTGGTCGGAGTCGCCTGCACGCAGGCGACACAAAACCGTCCCGGCAAGGTCGCACGTGGCTGCTATGCTCGCCCGATGCACAAGCAAATCGAAGGCTACGCAGCCCGGATGGCCACCCGCTTTCGCGGGTTCCTGCCGGTCGTGGTGGACGTCGAAACCGGCGGTTTCGATGCAGAGCATGACGCGCTGCTGGAAATCGCCGCGGTGATCGTGAGCATGGATGGCGACGGCACGCTTGCGCCGGAACCGGTCGTGTCCACGCACGTCGAAGCTTTTCCGGATTCGCACATCGACCCCAAATCGCTCGAGATCACCGGCATTGATCCAGACCAGCCGCTACGTGGCGCGGTGCCCGAACGCGAGGCGCTCGACCTGATCTTCAAACCGGTGCGCGCAGCGATCAAGGCCACTGGTTGCCAGCGCGCGATCCTGGTTGGCCACAATGCCGCCTTCGACCTCGGTTTTCTCAACGCCGCGGTGCGCCGCACCGGCTACAAGCGCAATCCGTTTCACCCCTTTTCGTGTTTCGACACCGCCACGCTTGGCGGCCTCGCCTATGGCCAGACCGTGCTCTCGCGCGCGGTGCAGGCGGCCGGTTACGAATGGAATGCCAACGAGGCGCATTCGGCCGTGTACGACGCCGAGCGCACGGCGGGGATGTTCTGTGCGATCGTCAATCGCTGGAAACACTTCGAGGAACTCGAACGCGACACCGTCGGCGTAGCGTGACTCACGGCCAAGCTCATTTCGCCGGTGGCGCGACGCGACCGGCAATGCCATCACGCAGCCCCATCAGCATCTGCCGCAGATTCACCAGCCGCGGTGGCACCAGCAGCGAGAACAACAGCAGCTTGACCACCAGACGCGGCAAATCCTGGGCGATCCAGCGTGCCGGCGTGTACGCGCGCCGATACAACAACACACGGTTACGCATCATGTAATACAACCGCCGCGGAGGGTGCACCACGATGCCGCGCGGCAGCCCCGGAATGCGCCGACGCGTGTCGCCGAGGTGATGCCGCATGCGCGCCGCGCACACACCGTGCAGTGAGTAGCCGGCCGCGGTGGCACGAAAACACCAGTCGAGATCGACGTTGTCGATGAACAAGGCGTCATCCATGCCGCCAACCGCATCCAGCACCGCGAGCGGGATCATGCAGCCGGAGGTGATCAGGAAATCGCAGCGGATCCCCGCGACATCGCCGCTGCAACGCAGCTTGCGATTGAACGGAAACCGGATCTGCACGAATGGCGCATCGGCGGGTTCGCGCGGATCGCGAAAGCGCGGACCGACCGCCGCCAGCCGTTCCGGTGCATCCGTGCGCTCCAGCGCCAGTCGCAACGCATTCACCATCCCGGCCTCCGGCACGCTGTCCTGATCCATCAGCAGCACGTATTTGATCTGCGGCAACGTGCGCGCGCGCTGGATGCCTGCATTCAACGCGCACGCCAGCCCGCGGTTCTCGGGCAGCGGCAGCAAACGCAGGCCGGGGCGTTCCGCGCAGAAGTCGCGAAAATCGGGATCGGCCGTGGCGTTGTCGACCAACACCACCGCACCGACTTGCGGAATGAGCGCCGCCAAGGCTTCCGCCAATACCGCAAGGTCAGGGCGATGGGTGACCAGCACCGCGCAGACATCGTCGGCGCGCGTCGATGCCAAGGGGGCGGCGTCTGCGTCAGCCATGGCGACTGTGCTTTCCGGTGTCGGGATTGGCTGCGATGCGCGACATGGACACGGATTGTCGCCGCGCACGCGGCACCGTCAAAGCCCCCAGCAACTGCGATCGGGGTGGAACGCGCGCGGATGCACGCCGAGCAGACGTTCGAGTTCGGCATTGTCGGCAACCAGATCCTGCGCCAAGCGCGTCAGCGGCCCACGTAGCGGCGGCAGGCAACGCGCGCCCGCGCGGACCAGCGGCGCCGGTAACCGCAGCGGCAACGTGGCTGCCGGCAGGCTTGCCCGCACCCGCGAAAACATCTCGCCTGCGGCAAGCCGCTCACCACCGCCGATCGGGATGATGCGACCCGCCGCGGCACCGTCCAGCGCGCGCACAACCGCCAACGCCAGGTCCTGCGCGTGTATCGGTTGACGCAAGCCCGAACCCACGGGCAATCCGAATACGCGCCAGCGCACGGCCCGCCGTGCCAGCGGCGTCAGGTTGCGGTCGCGGCCAGCGCCGTAAATCAGGGTTGGCCGCAACACCGTCCAGGCAATCCCGCGTTGTCGGCACGCCCGCGCCAACGCGGCTTCGCCATCGCGCAGGCGCTGCGACATGGCGCGCTCCGCTGCCACCGGTGACGCGCGCTTGCTCTCGGCGCTCATGGAACTGGTCGCGACCACCCGTTGCAGGCGCGGCACCGCGCCCGAATCGATCCAGTCGGCCAGCGCAGCCAGCGGTGCAAAACAGCAAATCGATGTGGCGGTGTTCGCATCCAGCGGTGGCTGCGGCAATGCGCCACGTAACCATGTCACACACGCGACTTCCGGCTGCGCCGCACGCGACAACGCCAGCACGCGCGCGCCGGCACGCACCAGCTCGGGCAGCAGGAAATGACCGATCTGGCTGCTGGCACCGCAAACCAGCACTGTCCCCTCGCGCCAATCACCCATATCGCGATTTCCTGTCGTGCGTCCACTGTGGTGTTCCGGCGAGCCTCCGAAGCACCAATGCAGGCGAAGGTAGGCAGCCCGCTGAGGATTTTGAACCAATTTCCCGATCGAAGCGGCTGTTGAAAAGTCAGACCACGGAGTTCTTCTTGGCCATGGATGGCGGCTTTGAGGCCGCTCTGATGGTCTTTGATACTTTACCCATCAGGCCATAACCAACTTCAATGGAGCAGCGATCAGGGACGATCGCTAATTATCATGGCGGATTCTGGCACTCACTTCGCTGATGCGTGGATCCTGCGGCACCAGTCGTTGCGCTTCCTCCAGCGCCGTGCGCGCCGCCGCGGTGCGCCCGAGCATAACGTCGTGGTCGGCGCGATCCAGCCACGCGCTGCCCAGCCGGTGCCGCATCGACATCGCCGCCGGATTGCCCGGGTCGAGTTGTTCCAGGGTCCCGAGCATGTCGTGCGCATGACCGAGATTGCCGTCCTGCAACGCTTGCTTGAATTGCTCGCGGGTGATCGCCGGCAGCGCGCGCAATCCGGCTTGGGCGCGCGCATTGTTGTCGTCCAGCGCGAGTGCGGAGCGATACAGGTCGTAGGCGCTGTTGCCCGGCGGCAACATGATTTCGCCCTTGCGTGCAGCGGCGACGGCGCGCGACACCAGGCGCGCGGCCTTGGCCTGGTCGAGGGGACTTGCCGTCGCCGGCGCGTTGGCATCCGCCGAGGCAACCGCGGACGGCGCGACTTGACCAGCCACGAGACGAGAACGCGCAGCCGCGAGATCCGACGACTGCGGCGCCAGGGTCGCGGCCTGGTCGAGCAGCGTTTTCGCCTGCTGCGAATGGCCCGAATCGATCGCGGCGTTGGCCTGCACGATCAACGCCGACGCGACCTGCCCCAGCCCCGCCTTGGCCTCGGCGCTGTCGGGGTCGGCCGCCAGTGCCACCTTGAACTGCGCCAACGCATTGTCGTCGCCATTGCCGGTGATCTTGCCCGCGCGCAGATCGGCCCGGCCTTGCGCGAGGGCCTGGTCGCGCTGGGTTGCCGCCACGCGATCGGCAGCAGCGACTGATGCGCGCAGGTTCGGCAACTGGGCGTAGCCCGGCAGCAGGCTGGCAAGGTTCGACAACGTCTGTTTGGCGCCGGCAGAGTCGTGGTTGCCGAGCTGGGCCTGGATGCGCGTCGCGAGCAGATTGCCGATCTGGTTCATGCCGTGCCGCGCCACCGCGTTGTGCGGATCGCCGGCCAGCACCTTGCCGAACAGTGCGGCGGCACCGTCGCTGCCGTCGAGGCGGCCATTGGCCAATGCGGCGCGCGCCTGGCTGATCAGCACGTCGACGTTGGCGCTGTGCAGCACCGCCTTGGCCAGCGCCTGCGACACCTGCTCCACCTGGGAGCCCCCACCGAGCAGGCTGCGCGCTTCTTCCAGCGCGGCGCGGGCGCTTGCGTAGTCGTGTTTCTGCAATGCGCTCCTCGCATTGGAGAGATCGGCTTTGCCGACGTTTTGCAAGCCAGCGAGCGCGTGTTCGTTGTCGGGGTCGAGCACCCGCGCGGCCGCGTACAAATCACGCGCACTGGCGGGGCCACCGGTCAGATCGCCGGCCGCCAGAGCCTTGTCGCCACGCGTCAGCAAGGTATTCAATTGCGTCTGCGGCAGCCACGAACGCAGCAAGTCCTGATGACTCCACGCCCAGCCACCCGCGACGATCAGCACCGCCGCGACCACGACCGCGGCCCACGAGCCGCGATGGTGTTTCGGCTGTCGCTGGCCTGCGCGCCGCGAATCGTCGGTGGTGAACGGCGGACGTTTGGCGGACGGCGCCGCGCGCGGGCGATCGGCTGGGCGCGGAGCGTCGCTCGCATCGAGATGATCGAGGTTGCCCAGCACCGGCTCGGTGCGGCGCGGATTGTCGCGGGAAGAAGATTCGTGTCGACCGTTCATGCTGGATCCGTTGCCGGGCACAAACCCGGCATACCGACGCATCGTTGATGAGACCGCAATCGGCGCCCGGCGGTTCCAACAGCCGGTGCCACGCTCGCGACCCGGCGCAATGTTAGCAGCGGGGCTGGCGCGCAAACGGGCGCTATGCGGAACATTCAGCCACCGGCCAGCCGCCGCACATCGGTGATGTTGGGCAACGCGGCGAGCCTGGCCAGCAACGCCGACAACTCGCCGTAGTCGTGCAGGCGCAGGGTGAAGTGCATGGTCAGTTCGCCAAGGTCGCGCTGGCTGCGGCTGTCGGATGCGACGATCCGCGCACCGCTGTTGGCGACCACGTTGACGACGTCGCGTTGCAGGTCACGCCGATCGTAACCGGTTACCTCGATCGCAACTTCGTAGGCGCGATCGGGTGCGCTCTGCCAGCGTACCTCGATTACACGTTCGGGCGCGTGGGCACGCAGACGTGCCAAGGCGCTGCAGTCGGATCGGTGCACACTGACACCGCGCCCGCGGGTGACGTACCCTGTAACCTCGTCGCCCGGCAACGGCTGGCAACAGCGCGCCAACGCCGTCAACAGATTGCCGACGCCCTCCACGGTCAGCGCGCCGGGCTTGTCCGGCACGCGCGGCGGCGGAGCCGGCGGCGGCGGCAGCGTGGCCGGCGCCTGCAGTTCGAGCACGGTGCGGGCCAGTTGCGTGGCGCTGACTTCGCCAAGCGCCAGCGCAACCAGCAACTCGTCGCGGTTCTTGCGGCCGAGTCGCGCGGGCAGGCGCTCCAGTATCTCGTCGGGTATGGCCACGCGGCGGCCCTCGCGTTCCAGGATCTGGCGCCCTGCTGCCAGCTTGGCGGCGAGGTCCTCGCGCCGAAACCACGCCCGCAGCTTGCCGCGTGCGCTGGCGGTGGCGAGGTAGCCAAGCTGCGGCGACAACCAGTCGCGGCTCGGCGCGGGTTCGCGCGCGGTCAGGATCTCGACGCGATCACCGCTGACCGGCTGGTATGTCAGCGGCACGATCCGCCCGTTGACCTTGGCACCGCGGCAACGGTGGCCGACCATGGTGTGCACGTGATAGGCAAAATCCAACACCGTCGCGCCGGCCGGCAGGTCGATCACTTCGCCCTTCGGCGTCAATAGATAGACGCGATCCTCGGCCAGTTCCGCACGCAATCCGGCGGCCAGCGCGGTTTCGTCGTCACCGTCTGCGCCCGATTCCAGCAGGCGCCGCATCCATTCGATGCGGGCCTGGTAGGCGGCGTCGCCAGAACCGCCTTCCTTGTAGCGCCAATGCGCGGCGATGCCGAGTTCGGCGGCGTGGTGCATGGCTTCGGTGCGGATCTGCACTTCCAGAACCTTGCCGTCGGGTCCGACCACCGCGGTGTGCAACGAGCGATAGTTGTTGCCCTTGGGACGCGCGATGTAATCGTCGAATTCGCTCGGAATGATCGGCCACAGGGCATGCACCACACCCAGCACCGCATAGCAATCGGCGACACTGCCGGTCAGCACGCGCAACGCGCGGACGTCGTACAGGTCGCCGAAGCCGATGCGCTTGCGCTGCATCTTGCGCCAGATCGAATAGATGTGTTTGGCGCGCCCGTTGACGTCGGCTTCTATGCCTTGCGCGCGCAGGGCATCACGCAAGGTTTCGATGCAACGCGCGATCCAGGCCTCGCGATCGACGCGGCGTTCGTCCAGCAGCTCGGCGATGCGGCGA
>JBOHYW010000006.1:0-45787 GCA_050738155.1 Rhodanobacteraceae bacterium | reverse complement strand
TAAGCCAATCGGTGACCCGCTGCGTGGGGGGATTCACGCGCAGCGGGCTCATCGTCCAGCCCGGACTGGGGAAATCCCATGAATATCCTGAACCGCGCAATGAGCGCGGCAGTGGTGGCTTTGTGCCTTGTGGCGCCGTGCGCCCACGCCAGCGTCGTCATCGCGGGTACCCGTGTGGTGTTCGATGCCGGTCAGGGCGAAACCACCGTGCGCCTGACCAACGACAACACGCGGCCAGCCCTGGTGGAAGCCTGGATAGACGACGGCGACGCCCATTCCACGCCCGACAGCGCGCGTACCCCATTCCTGATCACGCCGCCGCTGTTTCGCATGGAGCCGCACAAGGATCAGAGCCTGCGCATTCTTTACGTGCAGGGCTCCAAGCCGTTGCCCGCCGACCGCGAAAGCCTGTTCTGGTTGAACGTGCTGGAAATCCCGCCCAAGCCCACTGGTGTGGCGGCCGACAAGAACACGTTGCAGTTCGCGATCCGTTCGCGGCTGAAATTCTTCTATCGCCCGGCCAACCTGCCCGGCGATTCCACCCAAGCGCCCGGCAGGCTGATCTTCACGGCTGCCACCGAAGGGCAAAATGTGACGCTCGTCGCACATAACCCCACACCGTACTACATCACCATCAGCAAACTGTCGATGGAAGTGGGCGGCAAGATGATCGCCTCCGACACCGGCATGGTTGCCCCCTTCAGCGACCTGAAGCTGTCGGTGAAGGGCCTCTCGCAGCCACCTGCGGCTGGCACGGCCGTCACCTTCAGCACCATCAACGATTACGGCACTGGTGATGCCCACAAGGGTGTCATCGCGAAATGAAAGTGCGACGCGCCACGAACCGGCATCGCCCGGCGCGTGGACGCGCAGCGCTTGCGGCTGCCTGCGGTGCGGCGCTCGCCATGACCGCATTGGGCTGGCCAGCGCCAGGTCTGGCGGCTGCCAGCGGCGCCGCAGCATCCGGCGGCGGCTTTGCCGAGTTCAACCGCAGCATGCTGGCCGGCGGCGGGCAAGCTGCCGATCTGGCGCGTTTCGAACGCGGCAACCCGGTACTGCCCGGCATCTACAACGTGGACGTCTATCTCAACCAGGCTTGGGTCGGCCGTTTCGATGTGCACTTCGCATCACCTTCGCCGAATGCCAGCGCCATTCCTTGCGTGGATCAGACGCTGATGGATCGCATGGGCCTGCAGCCAGCCAAGTCGGCCGTGGCGGCCACGACCCAACTGAAGTCGCCCGACGCCTGCGTGACGCTGGCCGAGCTGATCCCCGGCGCCAAGCTGACGTTCGACATGTCCAACCTGCGCCTCGACGCCAGCGTGCCGCAGGCCTACCTGGGTCAGATGCCGCGCGGTTACGTCAATCCCGCGTCGTGGGACGCGGGCGTGCCGGCGTTCCTGCTCAACTACAACCTCAACACCTGGCACGCCAGCAATCACGGTCTGAACCAGACCAGCGCGTACCTCGGCCTCAACGCCGGCTTCAACCTTGGCCCGTGGCATTTTCGCCAGGACAGCACGCTCACCTGGCAATCCGGCTCGGCCGGCATACCGGGGCAGCGCCATTGGCAGAACATCGATACCTACGTGCGCCGTGACCTGCCGAAGCTGCGCGCAACGCTGACTGTCGGCGACAGCTACACCGATGGTGCGGTGTTCGACAGCTTCGGAATTCGCGGCGTGCAGTTGACCACCGACGATCGCATGCTGCCGCAGTCGCAACGTGGGTATGCACCGGTGATCCACGGCGTCGCCGAAACCAACGCCAAGGTCAGCGTGCGCCAGAACGGCGTGCAGATTTACCAGACCACGGTTTCGCCCGGCCCATTCGTGATCGACGACCTGTATCCGACCGGTTACGGCGGCAACCTCGAAGTGACGGTGACCGAAGCCGACGGCCGCGTGCACACATTCTCCGTGCCCTACGCCTCGGTGGCGCAACTGTTGCGCCCGGGCATCACCCGCTTCGACGTGGCGGCCGGGCAACTGCGTGACCAGACGCTGCAGGACAAACCCGACGTCATCGAAGCCTCGGCGCAACACGGCTTCAACAATCTGTTCACCGGCTATGCCGGCATGCAGGGATCTGAAGGCTACGCCGCCGTGCTGGTTGGCGGCGCGTTCAATACGCGGCTTGGCGCACTCGCCGTGGACGTCACCGAAGCCCGCACCGAAATCCCTGGCTACGGGACTCAGTCGGGCCAGAGTTTCCGCATCACCTACAGCAAGATCATCCCGGATACCAACACCTCGCTGACGGTGGCTGCTTATCGTTATTCGACCGGCGGCTTCCTCAGCCTGACCGATGCCGCCGCCGCCCGCGACTATGCGCGGCACGGCCTCGCCACTTTCCAATACCTGCCAGCGAACGTTCCGATGATCGACGGCGTGCCGGTACCAAGCCTGCTGACGCCTGCGCAAAGCGCGGCACTGGCCGGCACTGCCTACACCGGCAATCCACTGGTCGCGCGCGGTCTCGAGCACCAGCGCAACCGCTTCACGCTCACGCTCAACCAGCGCCTTGGCGAACGCGGTGGCTCGTTGTACGCCACGGTATCGCTGCACGATTACTGGAATCGCGGCGGTACCGACACCCAATTCCAGGTCGGCTACAACAACCACATCGGCCGCTTGAGCTACGGCATTTCCGCCAATCGCATGCACGATCCGCTGTCGAACCGTTACGACAACCAGTTCTTCCTCAATGCAAGCGTGCCGCTGGGCAGCAGCGTGCACGCGCCAAGCTTGTCATTCAACCTCAACCACAGCGACACCGCCGGTAGTCAGGAACAGGCCACGTTGAACGGCACGGCAGGCGCATGGAACCAGTTCACTTACGGCGCCACCACGTCTCACGGCAGTGACAGCACCGGCAGTGCGTTCAGTGTGAACGCCGGTTACGCCAGCCCTTACGCGGTGTTCAATGCCAGCGCCGGCACCGGCAGTGGTTACTCACAGGAATCATTTGCCGCCAGCGGTGCACTGGTTGCGCACAAGGGCGGCATCATCTTCGGCCAACCCATGGGCGATACCTCCGCCATCGTGTATGCGCCCGGCGCGGCCGGTGCACACATCACCAACGCGCCTGGGGTCACGGTGGATCGCTCCGGCTACGCGCTGGTGCCGTATCTCACGCCGTACCAGCTCGACACCATCCAGATCGATCCGCGCGGCCTGTCGCTCGGCGTGCAACTGGATGCCACCAGCGCCAACGTGGCACCGTATGCCGGCGCGGTGGTACAGGTCGACTTCAAGACCCACTACGGACGGGCACTGATTGCACACATTCAGCGTCCCGATGGTTCGACGCTGCCGTTTGGCACCGAGGTGCGTGATGTTCAAGGCCACGCCGTTGGCGTGGTCGGCCAAGGCGGTTTGGCGCTGCTACGCGTGACCGGCAAGTCCGGTCGACTCGACGCGCAGTGGCAAGGATCGCAGGGCGCCGCGCAAGCCTGTTCGTTTGCCTACACCGTTCCCGCATTGAGTGGATCCCCGCAAGACCAGAACCCCATCAACGCTACATGCACCACCAATGGCACTGCCGCACCACAGCACCGGGATGCACCATGAACATGCGAAGCGACATCGAGCGCGGAGAAAATCCTGTTTCGGGCGGCTCAGCCCCGGCATGGCATCTGTCGTCGCGCACGCTCGTTACACTGCTCGGCTGCTTGTTGCTGCTGGGCCTGGTCTGCATTCCGCGCACGGCTCGGGCCGTGTGCTGGTTTACCAACGGCTCGGCGACCACGGTCACATTCAACGCCGGCACCATCACGCTTACGCCGAGCACGCAGATCGGCGCAGTGCTGTGGACGTCCAGTACCAGCAGCCCGGCCAACCCACCGGTGCTGGACTGCGACAGAGATACCAATGGCGGCATCGTCAACACCATCGCTGGATCACCAACCGGTGGCGACAACACGCTTTTCCCCACCGGCATTCCCGGGGTTTCGTACCGCATCCTGCATCCAGATGCCTCAAACCCACTGAAGGTCTATCCCGACTATCCAACTGGCAGCGGCACCTTTAGCGTTCAGTCCAATCTTCAACTGGTCTATACCGGACCATTCCTGCCACCCAACAACAGCACCCTGACCGGCCAACTGTCGCAGTGGAAGATCGATATCTGTGATGACCCGGATTTTCACAAGGGCAACCACCGGCGATGTGGGAGTAAGCACAACCCGCAACCCGTGATCCCACAGCCCGTCGAAACCTTCAACATCAGCGCCACGATCCTGATACAGGTGCCGACCTGCGATATCGAAACGAGCTCGGTGAACAAGACAGTGACCTTGCCGAACGTATCCACGCAGCAATTTACCGGCCAGGGCTCGACTGCGGACAAAACACCATTCAGCTTGCAACTCATCAACTGTCCCAAGAACCTTGGTGTCTCCATCACCCTCGACACCAGCAACCCGCAGCCCGGCGCCGCGGGAGTGATCGCACCATCGGGGGCGGGTTACGCGTCCGGCATTGGTATCCAAATCCTTCAAGACGACGGCATCAATCCCGTGGTATTTGGAACTCCCATCAGCACCGGCACCACGTCGGCCAGCAATTACGCCATCAATCTTTTCGCTAGTTATTACCAGACCGGTCCAACCGTATCCGCGGGTACGGTCAAGGCCATCGCCACCTACACATTGAACTATCAATAGGGGACGTCGACATCCCCCGATGCGCCTGCCGTCGGCAGACACATCGACCCCTTCGTGCCGAAGGGGTAATCGGTGAGTTCGCGTCTCCCTTCATCCGCTGGGGAGCAATCACTACACGAGGTTGTTTCCCCCCTCCGCTTGCGAAGGGCGGAGCGAAGCGAACGCGCGCGAAGCGCGACAGAGGGGGATGGCTGTTCTGCAATCAGCGCGAAGTCGTATCCGTGCGCGCCAGCGTAGCCAGCGGCTGGCCGGACGCGTCGAGCAAAACGAGATTGTCGCCACCACGCATTTCCACCCTCGCGGTTGCGCGAAACGCAGCGAAGATACCGTTTTCGATTTGCATCACGCCACTTGGCTGCAGGCAGGCCATCTTGGTGGACAGGGTTTGCTGAAAGCTCGCCGAGCCGTCTGCGGCGACGTGGTAGGCGGCACCGTAGGCGTTGCAACCAGCCTTGCCGGACGCGTGTCCATTGGCGAACCGCAGGGTGGCGGTGACCTTGGGCGGCACCGACGCACCGGCAACCTTCATGAAGCGCCATTGCGTGCCATCGAGGTTCGCAACGGTCGATGCGGAATTCGCCGGCACAGCAAGCGCGACGGCAGGCGCAGGATCGCGCGAAGCGTGGGCACTGCAACTACACAACAGCACGGCCGTGAGAAAGATGGAAGTCATGCGCAACATGGAAAACCCTCCCTGCCGTGGACGAGGTTCACCCTAAGTATGGTGTCCCGCAAGAATCTATACGTCCTCATTCCGGGATCACGCCGGCTTGCCGGTGCGAGACCCCGACTGCGTTTGCAGGATTGCAAACGCGAACGCCACGGGCGACTCGTAGGGCGAGTGCCAGGGATGGCGCGAGTCAATCTGCTGCTTGTAGCGTGGGAGCAGATAAACTTGCCGCATCCTGCGGCTCGCCCTTCGGGCCATCACTGCCGCGATGTTCGCTCCGGCATCCTGCCTGCGCAGTCGGATCTCATCCCGCACGTGGGTTCGTCCGGAATGATGAAATGCATTTCCGATGGATAGCACCCTAGCGTGAATTGCCTGAACGCGGCTCGCAAGCCAGTGCGTATTCCCCAACGCTCACACGTTGAAGCGGAAGTGCAGCACATCGCCTTCCTGCACAGGGTATTCCTTGCCCTCCAGCCGCAGCCGTCCCGCGTCGCGCGCGCCAGATTCGCCGCGGTATTTCAGGTAATCATCGAATGACACGGTTTCGGCGCGGATGAAGCCTTTCTCGAAATCGGTGTGGATGACGCCCGCCGCCTGCGGTGCGGTGGCGCCACGTTTCACCGTCCACGCGCGCACTTCCTTCTCGCCGGCGGTGAAATAGGTTTGCAGGCCAAGCAACGTGTAGGCAGCACGGACCACGCGGTCGAGGCCGGGTTCGGACAGCCCCAGCGACTCGAGGAACTCGCCACGATCGGCTTCATCCAGCTGCGCCAGCTCTTCTTCGATCGCCGCGCACACCGGCACCACCATCGCGCCTTCCGTCTCCGCGCGTTTGTGCACGGCATCGAGATGCGGGTTGTTCTCGAAACCATCCTCGCGCACGTTGGCGACATACATCAACGGCTTCATCGTGAGCAGGAACAAGTCGCGCACGGCGGTGCGTTCTTCGTCATCCAGCGCCACCGAACGCGCGGCCTTGCCCTCGTCCAACGCGGCACGCAATTTTTCCAGTACCGGACGTTTGGCCATCGCCTCCTTGTCATTGGCTTTGGCTGCGCGTTCGATCCGCGCTAAGGCCTTGTCCACCGATTCGAGGTCGGCCAGCGCCAGTTCGGTGTCGATGGTTTCGATGTCGGCGATCGGGTCGATCCTGCCCGCAACATGCACGATGTCGGCATGCTCGAAACAGCGCACCACATGCGCGATCGCATCGACCTCGCGGATGTGCGCGAGAAACTTGTTGCCGAGTCCCTCGCCTTTCGATGCACCGGCGACGAGTCCCGCGATGTCGACGAATTCAACCGAGGCCGGAATGACTTTCTGCGGATGCACGATATCCGCGAGTTGCTGCAGGCGCGGATCCGGCACCGGCACCACGCCAACGTTCGGGTCAATGGTGCAGAACGGAAAATTCGCCGCGGCGATGCCCGCCTTGGTCAGCGCGTTGAAGAGCGTGGACTTGCCGACGTTGGGCAAGCCGACGATGCCGCATTGGATGCTCATGACAAACTCCGGGACTCGGGACTCGGGACTCGGGACTCGGAATTCAACAAGTTTGCGATCATGTATGCCACACCGAGGTTAGTTGTAATCAGAAACCAGTCCGGGAGAATTCCTGAAACACACGCAGAAGCGTCGACGCTTTTGCAACCGCTCCGCCTTGCAGTTAGACCCGCACTGCCCTTCACGAGTCCCGAGTCCCGAGTCCCGAGTCCCGCTGCGTGTGCAACCGCTTCATTGCTTCGTTGAAATCACCGGCTACCGCCAGCGGCAACATGTTCAGCGCGTGCGTGATGGCATCCAGCATTGCGTCCTCATCGGTCGCGGAGGGGTTGCCGAGTACCCATGAGGTGACACGGTTGCGATCGCCCGGATGCCCGATGCCGATGCGCAGGCGATGAAACCGTCCGTGCCCGAGCTGCTTCATGATGTCGCGAAGGCCGTTCTGGCCACCGTGGCCACCGTCGAACTTCAACCGCGCGGTACCGGGCGGAAGATCGAGGTCATCATGCACCACCAGCAACTCTTCGGACGCGAGTTTCCAATAATTGAGCGCCGCGATCACTGCACGTCCGCTTTCGTTCATGAAAGTGTCGGGCTTGATCACGCGTACGGATTCGAAACCGATCGGCACGCGGCAGGTCTCCGCATGCAGACGGTTTTCGAAACCGAAGCGTTCGCCTGCACCGGTCGCCAGCACGTCGGCGAACCAAAATCCGGCGTTGTGCCGGTTGCGCAGGTATTCGGCCCCCGGGTTTCCGAGGCCCGCAATCAGGCGAATGCCGGACATGCATGGAATCCCCGAATGGTGACAATCCCGTCATTTCGGGGCCGCCGACGGCAGAACCCGGAACCCATTTTGACTTTTTTGCACGCAAAATCCAGATGAATTCCGGATCGCCGCTTGCGCGGCGTCCGGAATGACGACGGGGGTGTTCGCGTGTACACCCTTTACTTCTTCTCGCCCTACTTCTTCTCGGTCGGAGGCGCGGCCTTGGCGGCATCGCCAGCGGCAGCCGGTGCTGCCGCAGCGGCGCCTTCGGCGGGCGCGCCTTCGGCAGCTTCCGGCGCTTCCTCGACTTCCTCGCGGACTTCCTGCGCGGACACCACCGTATGGTCGTATTCCTTGCCGAGTTTCAGCTCGGGAATCTCGACACCGGCCGGCAGCTTCAGGTCCGAGATGTGCAGGACGTCGCCGAGCTCGAGTGCGGAAAGATCCAGGTCGATGTGCTCGGGTAGGTCCTTCGGCAAGCACGACACCTCGATTTCGGTCGTGTTGTGCGAGATCACCACGCTGGAAATCTTGGCCGCCGGCGACTTGTCCTGGCTCAGGAAGTGGATCGACACGTACACGCGGATCGGCTTCGATTCGTCGATGCGCAAGAAATCCAGATGCATCAGTTGCTGTTTCACCGGATGCTTCTGCACGTCACGCAACAATACTTTCTGGCGTTTGCCGTCGACCAGCAGGTCGAGGATCGAAGACGCGAACCAGTCGTGGCGCGCGCTCAACAACATTGCCTCGTGATCGAACTGGACGCTTTCCGCGTCCACGCCCGCGCCGTACACGACAGCGGGAATCTTGCCGGCTCGACGCAGGCGGCGGCTCGCACCTTTGCCCTGATCGGTCCGGCGTTCCGCCGTGATTTCATGGATGGTTGCCATTTTCAGTTTGCCTCTTTGCGGTTGTTCCGCCTCGCGGCGGATGAAAAACTCTCCCGCGACCAGGAGAGTGGTTGATGTGGAAAATCGCTCGCTGCGCGAGCTGTAAAGGGTCAAGCCGCTCACTGCGTTCGCTGCAAAGAGGAAAGCGTCAGCGCTGGCTCTACTCCTCTTCCTCTTTACTCTTTACCGCCTGTGCAACAGGGCGACTTTACTTTTTAACTTCTCCATTTACAGGTCGCGCAGCGACCGACTTGCCTCGTTCAATCGACGTACAACGAACTCACCGACTCGCCATACGCCATCCGGCGCACGGTCTCGGCCAACAGTTGCGCCACCGACAACTGCCGGATCTTGTTGCACGCCGCGCCGCGCTCGCTGAGCGGAATGGTGTCGGTGACCACCAGTTCGTCCATTGGTGATTGCTCGATGTTGTCGATGGCCGGCCCCGACAACACCGCGTGGGTGCAATACGCGACCACTTCGCTGGCACCGCGCTCTTTCAATGCCTTGGCTGCCGCGCACAAGGTGCCGGCGGTATCAACGATGTCGTCGACCAGCACGCAGGTCTTGCCCGAAACATCGCCGATGATGTTCATCACCGTCGCCTCGTTGGGACGCGGGCGACGCTTGTCGATGATCGCGAGTTCTGCGTCATCCAGCCGTTTCGCCACCGCGCGCGCGCGCACCACGCCGCCGACATCGGGGCTGACCACCACCACGCCTTCGGTGCCGTGCTTGCGCCAGATATCGGCCAGCAACACCGGCGAGGCGTATACGTTGTCGAGCGGAATGTCGAAGAAACCCTGGATCTGGTCGGCGTGGATGTCGACCGTCAGCACCCGATCGGTGCTCACCGCGTCGATCAGCTTCGCCGCAACCTTGGCGGTGATCGGCACCCGCGCCGCGCGCAGCCGGCGATCCTGCCGCGCGTAACCGAAGTACGGGATGACCGCCGTGACGGTAGTGGCCGAAGCGCGCTTCAGCGCGTCGACCAGTACCAGCAATTCCATCAGGTTTTCCGCGGTCGGCGCGCAGGTCGATTGCATCACGAACACGTCCTGGTTGCGGACGTTTTCATCGATCTCGACTTGCACCTCACCGTCGGAGAATTTCCCCACCACCGCCTTGCCGAGCGGCTCGCCGAGAGTGTGCGCGACATCCTCCGCGAGCTTGCGGTTGGCGTTGCCGGAAAACAGCATCAGACCGGAGGTGTTGTGCATGCTCGTTTGCCTTGCAACGCCCAGGATGGCTGGGGCGACAGGATTCGAACCTGTGAATGCCGGGATCAAAACCCGGTGCCTTACCACTTGGCTACGCCCCATCATGAGCAAGTTGGGCTCCTGCCCAACTTGCATGGAAAACGGTCGCGGACCAGCCCGTCCTGAGCTTGTCGAAGGGCCACGGCCACGTTTTCATGCGCCCGCGGTTTTCGTGCTGGCGCGGTCCGTACGAGGAAAAGCCGGTTATTGTCCTAGGCGGCGCAATTCGTGTCAATTCAGGCGCTTGTCCAGCGCCGCCCAGATTCGCAGGGTGCCACTGCGGGGGAATTTCTATCGCGTGTCGCCCGCCCCCCACTGCTCGACCAAAACCCGCACCGTATAAGGGTCGCGGCTGGCGTAAACCTTGCGCGGCAGGGGTGGAACGCGCTGGTCGTACCAGTCGCGATAGTCGACGTGCCAGCCATCCTGGTCCAGCGTGGCCGGAAGTCCATTGGTACCGAAGGTGAGCCGCGCGGGGGTGCCGGGCGCACGCAACCCGCGCACCCAATAGGCGAGGTCGGCAACCGGAACCTGCCAGCCAAAAGCCTTGTGCAAAACGCTGTCGGCGTTGGCACCGGCCAGCGGGCCACCATCCAGCCCGACCAGCACCGCGCCACTCGGGCCACCTTTCAGTCGCACGCTCTTGCCGGTAATCGGCGCGCGCAGCGTGAATTGGTATTGATCGCCGCGCTGGTCCCAGATCAGCGTGCCGCTGCCGCCATGATGTCCATCGGACGCGGCAAAATGCGCGTGCAATCCCCATTCGTGCTGTGCACCCAGCGCCCTTTCGCGTGCGGCCTGTGCGGCCAGTTGTTCGGGCGTGCCGGGCTTGCGCACGACCACCGGCGCGCACGCGGCCAGCAACAGGCCCGCCAACGCGGCGGCCGACAACAGTACCGTACGCCATGTCATGGATGCAGCTTCCCTTCCGCGCGGCGCAACGCCGCGTTGCGGGGGTCGAGCGCGCGCACCTTCGCGAACACCTTGCGGGCACGCTGGTGCTGGCCGAGCTTCCACAACACCTCGCCCAGGTGCACGCCTACGTCGGGGTCGGCGCCCTTGTTCCACGCGCGGCTGAGCCAGCTTTCCGCCTTGCCGAAGTGGCCAAGCCGATACTGCAGCCAGCCCCAGGAATCCATGATGGCGGCTTCATCGGGCTTCGCCGCCAGCGCCTGTTTCAGCAACTTCGTCGCCTCCGGCAGATCGCGATTGGCATCGGCGAGCGTAAAGCCCAGCGCATTCATCGCCTCGACGTTGCCGGGCTTCAATTTCAGCACCCGGCGAAAATCCGCCAGTGCGGCGTCGGTATTGCCGGAGCTGGCTTCCTCGATGCCACGGTCGTAGAGCAACCCCGGATCGTTCGGCAACACCGCAAGACCGCGTTTGTAAGTGGCGATCGCCTTGGCGTGCTCGCCGTGCACCGAATACAACTGTGCGTCGACTTCGTAGGCGGTACGCACGCTGTCCGGATCGTCGGCGTAATTCTGTTCAAGCTGCTGCGCCAGGGTATGTGCGGCGGCATGCTGACCGGTCTTGTCCAGCAACACCACGCTGCGCACCCGTGCCTCGAACGCGTGCTTGCTGTCGGAATCGACGTCGCCGTACCAGCGCAGCGCCGCGTGGTCGTGCTTCAGCAGTTCCGCGAGTTGACCCAACAGGAACACATTGCCGGCACGCTGGGCTTCCGGCGCATGCTGCAACTGGGCATACAGCCGCCGCAACGCCGCATCGTCTTTCGCGCGTGCCGCGAATGCCACACGTGCCGACCAGGTCGCCGACGTTTGTGGCCCGCGCGCCAGCACCTTCAAGGCCCGGGAGTATTTGCCCTGGTCGCCGAGCAGGGAAGCGTAGCCAAGCCGCAGGTCGACGTTGTGCGGGCGTGCCCTCACGCCCTTGGCATACAACGCCAACGCACCGTCGCGGTCACCGGCGGCCATCCGCAAGCTGGCCGCCCAACGGATGCTGTCGGGGCCATCGAACCGGCGCACCGCCGCGTCCGCCAGTTTGCGCGCGAATGCGTGCCGACCCAAGTGTTCACCCAACTGGCTCAAGGCGACCCATACGGATTCGTCGGCCGGCAAACGCGCCGGGGTGGCGAGGTCTTCCAGCACGGTGCCCGCAAGCGCGCCATCGCGCGCGCCCAGCAAATCGGTGGCAAAGGTTTTCCAGTCGTCGGCGTCACCCGATGCCAACAGGATGCCGAACTGCTTTTCCGCCGCGGCGCGGTCGCCCCGCAACATCGCCAGTTGCGCGCGTGCGCCGGCGAGTTCGTGCGGATCGGCGCCGAGCGCCTGCCAGCGATCGATCAATCTGGACGCGCCCGTCGCGTCTTGGTTGGCGATCGCGAAATCCAGCGCACGCAGAGTCACTTCAGGATTTGTCGACAACTCCGCGGCTTCGGCATAATCATGCGCCGCTGTCGCCGTGTCATTGTTCTGCAACGCAAACTCGGCCGCGATCAACAACGCCGAGGCGTGTCCGGTGGGGGTGTTGGTCGGCAGTTCGATCTGCGCCAGTGGCTGCCCGGGCGCGGGCTTGCGCTCGGCACGCACTGGCGCCTGCGCGCAGCCGGCGATCGCCGCCGCCCCCGCGAGCGCCAGCCCAAACGCGGTAAAATGCCCGGGCCAACCGTACCGATGCTTGAAGTTGTCGCGTAGTGATCGCACTTCCCGTCCGGAAACCCGGCCCTCATTCGTCTTGCCATCAAGCGACAGCTTAGCCTGTCGTCGTCTTCGTTCCCATGCCGCTGATCGCTCTCGGTCTCAACCATCGCACTGCACCGGTCGCCCTGCGCGAGCGGGTGGCCATCGACGCCGATGACGCTCCGCCGGCGCTGGCGGAGCTGGCGGCACAGCCGGGCGTGGAAGAGGCGATGATCCTTTCGACCTGCAACCGCACCGAGCTGTATTGCAGCGTGCGTGAGGGCGCCGAAGACGCACCCGCAGCGTGGTTGCATGCCCGCAACCAGATGACCGCGGGACGGCTGGACGAGTTCCTCTACCACCACACCGATGGCGAAGCCGTGCGACACGTATTCAGGGTCGCCACCGGCCTCGAGTCGATGGTATTGGGTGAACCGCAAATCCTCGGACAGGTCAAGGATGCCTGGCGCGCCGCGCGCTCGGCGCACACCCTGCACGCGCCGATGGATCGCCTGCTGCAGAACGCTTTCGCGGTCGCCAAGCGCGTGCGCACGGAAACCCAAATCGGCACCGGGCCGGTATCGGTCGCGTTCACCGCGGTACGCCTGGCCGAGCAGGCATTCACCGAGCTCTCCGAGGCCTGCGTCCTGCTGATCGGCGCGGGCGACACCATCGAACTTTCGATCCGGCACCTGGTCGAGCGCAACGTGCAGCGTCTGATCGTGGCCAACCGCACCATCGAAACCGCGCAGGCACTGGTGAACCCGGTTGGCGGCTATGCGATCGCATTGGCGGACCTGCCCAGGCACCTGGCCGAAGCGGATATCGTGATTTCGGCCACCGCCAGCCGCGAACCGCTCCTCGCAGCGCCGTTGTTGCACGAGGCGCTGCGGCAGCGACGCCGCCGCCCCATGCTGCTGATCGACCTTGCAGTACCGCGCGACATCGATCCGGCCGTGGCGAAACTGCCCGACGTGTTCCTGTACACCATCGACGACCTGCAACAGACCATCGAGAACGGCCGCCGCTCGCGCCAGGCATCGGTGCACGAAGCCGAAGCCATCATCGACCTGCAGGTCGAACGTTATCTCGCGTGGCGGCGCGCCACCGAACGCGACCTGCCCCTGCGTGCCTATCGCGCCCGCGCCGAGGCACAACGCGACGAAGTGCTGGCGCGCGCACGCGAGATGCTGAACGCGGGTCGCGCGCCAGACGAAGCGCTGGACTATCTCGCCAACACCCTCACCGGCAAATTGCTGCACGCACCCAGCGTGCGCCTGCGCGAGGCCGCTGAGCACGGCGACCAGGCCTTGCTCGACGCCGCCACGCGCCTGTTCGACGCAAACGGACGCCGCCCGTGACGCCGCACCTCGAGCGGCGCCTCGAACAGTTGCTGGAGCGCCACCACGAGGTCGGCCTGCTGTTGGCCGAACCCGGCGCCGCCGCCGACACCGTGCGCTTCCGCGAATTGTCACGCGAATACGCGCAGACCCAGGAACTCGCCGACACCTTCGCCGCCGCACGCAAGACCACCGACGAACTGGATCACGCGCGCGGCATGCTCGCCGACCCCGATATGCGCGAACTGGCACGCGAGGAAATCGCGCGGCTGGAAGACGAGGCCGAACGGCTCGACGCCGCCCTGCAGGAATTGCTGATTCCGCGCGATCCGCTGGACGACGCCAATCTGTACCTTGAAGTGCGCGCCGGTACCGGCGGCGACGAGGCCGCGTTGTTCGCGGGTGACCTGTTGCGCATGTACCTGCGCTACGCCGAACAGCGCGGCTGGCGCAGCGAATTGATGTCCGCGCACGAAGGCGAGCACGGCGGCTACAAGGAAGCCGTGGCACGCATCGAGGGTGCCGGCGCCTACGCCGCGCTCAAGTTCGAGTCCGGCACCCACCGTGTGCAGCGGGTGCCTGTCACCGAGGCATCCGGCCGCATCCACACTTCCGCCGCGACCGTCGCAATCCTGCCCGAACAGGAAGAAATCGCCGACATCGATTTGCGCGATGCCGATTTGAAAGTCGATACCTTCCGCGCTTCCGGCGCCGGCGGCCAGCACGTCAACAAAACCGATTCGGCGATCCGCATCACCCATCTGCCGACCGGCATCGTGGTCGAGTGCCAGGATGAACGCAGTCAGCACAAGAACCGCGCGCGTGCCATGTCGCTGCTGAAAGCGCGACTGCTGGACGCACAACGCAGCGAGCAGGCCGCGGTGCAGGCCGCTTCACGTAAACTGCAGGTCGGTTCCGGTGATCGCAGCCAGCGCATTCGCACCTACAACTTTCCGCAAGGTCGCGTCACCGACCACCGCATCAACCTCACGCTGCACCAATTGCCACAGATTCTTGCCGGCAGTCTCGATGAGTTGATCGGCGCGCTGGCGCGCGAGGCCCACGCCGAAGCGCTGGCCGCGCTCGCAGAGCGACCATGAGCACGACGCAGGATGACGCGCGCATCACGCAGATCGTCAGGCATCTGCAACAAGGCCATGCCGCCGCGGCCGAAATGCTCGCACGTGAAGCAAGCAAAGCGTCGCCCGCGAATGCGGAAATCGCGCGCTTGCATGGCGTGGCGCTGCTGATGTTGGATCGCGCGGCCGAAGCGCGCACCGCCTTGCAGGAAGCTGTGCGTCTGCAACCTGACGGCGTCGAAACCCGCAGCAATCTCGCCAGCGCCATGCTGGCGCAAGGCGACGCCGAGGCCGCGGTGAGCTTGCTGGAACAAGTCATTCGCGACCGACCCCACGACGCCGCATTGCGCAACAACTTCGCCAATGCGCTGCGTGCGACGGGCGACAATCCGCGTGCGCGCGAGCAATATCTCGCAGCGCTGCGGATCGCGCCTGAGCACCTTGGTGCCACGCTCAATCTTGCCGCGGTCGAACTCGCACTGGGTCTGCTCGACGACGCCGAAGCACGCTTGCGCACCGTGCTTGCACAAAGCCCGCATCCGCAGGCATGGCTATTGCTCGGACACGTATTGAACCAACGGCAGCGTTGCGCCGACGCGCAATCCGCCTACCTCGAAGGCGCGCGGTTGGTGCCCGACGCGGCGGAATTTTCATACCAGGCCGGCCTGATGGCCGACGAGCAGCACCACTATGCCGAAGCCGCCAATTTGTACCGGCGCGCCCTGCAACTCGATCCGAACCTGCAGCTCGCCGAGGGCCAATTGCTGTTCGTGCTGCGGCGGTTGTACGACTGGGAGGGCGCCAAGCCGCTGAGCACGCGCATTCGCGCACGCGTCGCGGCCGCTGATGGCGGGGTCGATCCGTTCGCGTTCCTAGCCGAAGATGCAACGCCTGCCGAACAGCTCGCTTGTGCGCACGCCCGGGCCCTGCAGGTGCAACGCAAGGCGCAGCCCCTCGCACGGCGATCGCCGTTTTCCCATGCGCCGCGCAAGCTGGGCACGCCGCTGCGTGTCGGTTTCATGTCCGCGGGCTTCCATGCCCACGCCACCGCGCTGCTCGCCGTCGCGATGTTCGAGGAATTGGGCCAAGTCGACGATCTGGAACTGCACCTGTTCGCGACCACCCCCGACGACGGCAGTGCGGTTCGCCAACGCCTGCGCACCGCCGCACACACCTTCCACGATGTTTTCGCGCAATCCACCGAACAACGGGCACGCAGCGTGCACGACGCCGGCATCGACATCCTCGTCGATGTCGATGGCTGGTGCGCCGGCGGTTCACCCGGCGTATTCGCGTTGCGCCCCGCGCCAGTGCAGGTGAACTGGCTGGCCTACGCCGGAAGCTCGGGCGCGCCGTTCATCGACTACCTCATAGCCGACCGTTTCCTGATCCCTGAGTCGTCGCGACGGTTCTATTCGGAAGCGAGCGCCTATTTGCCGCGCTGCTATCAACCGTCCGACCCGGCCCGCATTGTCGGCCAGCCGCCGCCACGCGCAGCGTTCGGGTTGCCCGATAACGCGTTGGTGTTCGCAAGCTTCAACAACAGTTGGAAGTTGAATGAGCCAAGTTTCGCGCGCATGTGTGCAGTGTTGCGCGATGTTCCGGGCAGCGTGCTGTGGCTGCTCGCCAACGAACCCGATGCGGACGCGCGCCTGCGTGCCGCGGCACAAACCCATGGCGTCGAGCCCGCCCGTCTGGTGTTCTCACACTCGCTGCCGCACCTCGAACACCTGGCGCGCTACCGCCACGCCGACCTGTTCCTCGACACCAATCCCTACAACGCGCACACCACGGCGTCCGACGCGATCTGGGCCGGTTGCCCGGTGCTGACGTGCCCCGGTGAAACCTTCGCCTCGCGCGTCGCCGGCAGCATCAATCACCACCTCGGCTTGCCTGAGCTGATCGCCGACAGCGACGACGCTTTCATCGCCACCGCAGTGCGGCTCGGCAACGATCGTGCCGCGCTGAATTCCGTGCGCGGGCACCTTGTATGGCAACGCGAAACATCCGGCTTGTTCGATATGCGCGCCTACGCACGCGATTTTGCGGCATTGCTGCGCGCGATGAACGAAAGCCACCGCAAGGGAGTCGCGCCAACATTCATCGCGCCCGCGACTCATTCCTGACTGATCGCGGCTTCCGGACCGGCAGGCGTCGCTGCGCTGCCCCCGTACCAACTGATGTACAGGGCGAATGCCAACCCGCCTTCTCCGACCTGCCCGATGGCATAGATGGCCTCGAACACATCGCCATCACGGCTATCGACCTAGCCTGCAGTCGCGGACGAGGCTGGAACGATCGTGGCGGGCAACGCCAGCAATCGCGGGCCATGCGGCAACGCCCGGCTCAAGCAGGCGCAAGGAGCATCGGACATGCACACAAGTCGCTCAAGTTCTTCAGCCCGCGGTCGATATACGGGTTACGTCGACTTGGGGCATGCCATGCGCCGCGCTTTGTTGTTCGCCTTCGTGATCCTGCCGGTACTCATTGCAGTTGCCCTGGCAGGGCACGGTGCTACCGCGGGCACCGGCACCATCACGTTCAACGGGCGCATCGTCGACCCCGCCCATTCACTGGTGCCGGGTGCGATCGTTACGGTGCACGGCACCGTCATCGCCCGCTCGGACACCTGCATCGAGGCGCGCGTCGCCATCCCGAAACAGCCGCATCCCGCAGCGCTGTGGCTGTGCTCGCCCGGCGTCGAGGCGGCCAGCCAATTACCCGACGTCGGGGACCCGGTGACGGCGCGGGCCAGGATTACCGGCACGAAGTCGACGTCAACCGGCGCGACACCACGCTCGGATTCATTCATCCTGTTGGACGCTGGCTAGGGACACCCGCTCGATCTGCCGGTGTACGGTATCCTGCATGGATGCCGCAGGCGCACCCGTTGCTGTGGCGACATAGAAGTTGCCCATGTCCGCCAAAGATCAATTCGTTTCGCTCACCCTCGCCGTCCTGACCGTCTCCGATACCCGCACGTTGGCCGAGGACACTTCGGGTGATTTCCTGGTTGCCGCGCTGACCGAAGCGGGCCACCGCCTGCACGAACGGGTACTGCTACGCGACGACCGTTATGCGATCCGCGCGCAAGTCGCCACATGGATCGCGGACGCGGACGTGCACGGCGTGCTGATTACCGGTGGCACCGGTTTTACCGGCCGCGATTCGACACCGGAAGCAGTGCTGCCGCTGCTGGACAAGGAGATGCCGGGTTTCGGCGAACTGTTCCGCGCCGTCAGTTTCGAGGAAATCGGCACATCCAGCCTGCAATCGCGCGCGTTTGCAGGTCTGTCGAACCAGACCTTCGTGTTCGCGCTGCCAGGGTCGACCTCCGCCTGCCGAACCGCATGGGAGAAGTTGCTGCGCGCACAACTGGACGCGCGTACGCGTCCGTGCAACCTGGTCGGGTTGATGCCGCGATTGGGCGAACACTGAAGCTTGGTCGCGAGCACGCTCGCTCCTGCCAACGCCGCCTAGTAGGAGCCTGCGTGCGGGCGAAGGCGGGCGTTTACGCGATGCCAGTGGCATCGCGTGACAGGCTGAGCGACCGCCAGGGATGGCCAGCCCGGCGCCACGCACCCAGGACGGCTGCTTGCCAGCAAAATCGCGCGCTCACGAGCACTCCTGGCAAGGACCGTAAAAGCCTGCGTGCAGGTGACGCTCAGCGCGTCACGAATCCGCGCAGGGTTTGCTCCGGCAGGGCTTCACGTCGCACCGACTCCACGCGCGCCGACGGCGGGCCGTGGTACAACCAGCCGTCGAGTTCCGACAGTGCCTCGGCGCCACCCGATGCAACGACTTCCACCCGCCCATCGGCGAGATTCTTCGCGTAGCCCGTGAGTCCCAGCCGCAGCGCCTGCTCGCGGGTCGACGCGCGGAAGAACACGCCCTGCACCTTGCCCGTCACCATGAATCGCGCGCAAGGCATGCATTCATTTCCTCGTTGGTGCGGATGCGCCGGCTTCGGCCATCGCCTGCGCCAGCAACTTGGCGTTCACCGGCCCGATGAAATGCTTGGCTACCCGGCCATCGGGCGCGATCAGGTACGTGGTCGGCAAGCCTTGTGGCGCCGGGAACCCACCCGGTGGGTGATCGGTTGCAACTTGCGCCAACGGATAGGCTATCGGGTGCTTGTGCGCGAACTGCAATACGTCGCTGCGTGGACTCTGGTCCCACGCCAGCCCGATCGCCGTGACGTTTTTGTGTGTAGCGACAAATTTCGAGATGGCCGGCATCTCGGCGATGCATGGCGAACACCAGGTCGCCCAGAAATTCACGATCACCCACTTGCCGCGTTCGGCGGAAAGCTTGAAGGTCCTGCCGGCCAGCGTCTGCACCGCCAGCTTTGGACGAACCACGGTGGCCGCCTGGGCAGCCGCCGTACCGGCGAGTGCCATCAACAGCAATCCGATGGCGAGGGACACACGATGACGACGCAGTACTTTCATGACGAATTTTCACCTGAATGAGGACTTTGCAAATCCACTCCTTGCGCAGTGAACACGGACCGCAATGACACGGCAAGGTTCTCGCGCAACCCGGCCTCGGCATGCTGCAAGGCCACCCGCGCTTCCGGCGCCAATCCCGCCGCCGCCCGTTGCAAGACCAACGCGTCACCGGGCAGGCGGTAGTCACCGCTGCGAAATAGATCGTTCAGGCTGATGCCATCGAGGTCGCGCACCAGCACCCAGCCACCCGCCTCGGCGCGCCCAATCAGTCCGCCATGTTGCAAATCGCCAAGATAACGCTGCAACAGGTCAGCGGTCAGGAATCGTTCGCGCCCCACCAGAGCCGCTTCGGTCAAGCCGACACCCGCGCGTTGCGCCGCCACGAAATGTTGCAGTACCCGCAGCAGCCCGACGAATTCACAGCCCGGCGGCAGCATTTCGTCTTCGCGTCGGTATTCGAACGCGTTCAAGGCAGCGGTGATGATGGCGCCCAGCAACACGATCACCCACGACAGGTATACCCAGATCAGAAAAATGGGAATCGCGGACAGCGTGCCGTACACCTCACGGTAGCTTGCCACGCCCTGCACGTACCAACCGAATGCCTTGCGCGCCAGCTCGAACAACAATGCCCCGACCAGCGCGCCGATGAAGGCATGGCGCCAGCGGACGCGGCAATTGGGTACCAGCACGTACAGCAGGAACAGCGCCAGCAAGGTCACCGCAAAGGGCAAGGCACCGATCAACTGTATCCCGAACACGCTCTGCTCGGCCGCACCCTGCAGCAGCGGCTGGGCGAATACCCAGGAACTGGCGGCAACGCCGGCCACCACCAGCAACGGACCGATCGTCAATGCGGCCCAGTACAGCAGGAACCGCGCACCGCCCTTGCGCTTGGTCGGCACCCGCCAGATGCGGTTGAAGCGATCCTCGATGCTGGCCATCATCAGCAATGCCGTGACCAGCAACACCAACACGCCGACGGTGGTGAGGCGGCTGGCGTTGTCGGCAAACTCGAGTAGATACTGCTGAATCGTCGCACCCGCGGCAGGCACGAAGTTGCGGAAGATGAAATCGGTTAGCAGGCTGCGCAAGCCGGCGAAGATCGGGAACACCGACAACATCGCGAACACCGCCGCCAACAGCGGCACGACCGCGAACAAGGTGGTAAACGAGAGCGCGCCGGCAGTTTCGAAGCATTTGTCGTCGAGGAAACGCTGCCACAGGAATCCGCCGAACGCCCGCAGGCGGTCGCGATCGATTCGCTGGTGGAGAATGTCCGTGCGGCGCATGTTGCGATCGTAGTGCAAGCGGCCACGGCGCCCAAGTGAAACCGGCGCATCCGACCGGGCGCAATTACACTCGTTCACTTTCGGCGCTGCGGGCGAACCGCCACGGGTTCAGGAAAATCGCGGATGGAAATTCTGGTTCTTTACTACAGTCGCAACGGCCATGTTGCGCAACTGGCTCGCCTTATTGCGCGCGGCGTCGAGGAAATCGATGGCGTACGGGCACGTCTGCGCCAGGTGCCACCGGTCGCGCCGGTTACCGAAACCGCGCAGCCACCGGTGCCGGATGAAGGCGCGCCCTACGTTGCACTGGCGGACCTGAAGGAATGCGCGGGATTGATTCTCGGCAGCCCCACGCGCTTCGGCAACATGGCCGCGCCACTGAAACACTTTCTTGATTCCACGCCAGCCGAATGGGCATCAGGTACATTGGTCGGCAAGCCCTGCGCGGTATTCACGTCGACCGCCACCATGCACGGCGGCCAGGAATCGACGCTGCTGTCGATGATGTTGCCGCTGTTGCACCACGGCATGCTGGTCGTCGGGATTCCATTCACCGAACAGGCACTCAACAACACACGCACCGGCGGCACGCCGTACGGCGTCAGCCACGTCAGCGGCCTGGCCGGCGACAATCCGATCAGCGACGATGAGCGCACCCTGGCACGCGCGCTCGGGCGGCGCGTTGCCGACATCGCCAGACGTCTGGGAACACCATCTTGAACAAGGTCGCACAACGCACCGGTTTCGCGGCGTGGGGATTGCTCGCGCTGTTGCAACTCGTCTGGCACGCGTGGCTGTTCCCGCCGCAAGGCACGCCGCTCGCCGCCGCATTGACGCTCGCCCTGCTGCCGCTGGCGCTGCCACTCGCCTACTGGCGCACACCTCGGCGCGCGTTGCTGCTGGCCGGAATGATCGGCCTGTTCTACTTCTGCCATGGCGTGGTCGAAGCGTGGGCGGCACCACGTGAACGCGCGTTGGCGTGGATCGAGATTCTGCTGGTGGTGGTGCTGATCCTGGCGCAGGCGCGCAAACCGAAGAAACGACGTGCTGCGCACAAAGGGATCCCTCTCCCTCCGGGAGAGGGTGGCGCGTAGCGCCGGGTGAGGGTACGGTGTCACACAGACCTGCCGATTCACAAGCGTGACGCTCTTGTCCGAATCCGAACCCTCCTCACCCCAATCGCTCTCCCGGAGGGAAAGGGGATCAAGGCACCCCGTGTCATGAGCTTCGTCCAGCCTGCAGCGCAGCTGCCCCACCCGTGGCGCGACGATCGCGCGTTGCGGTCATGCCTCGATCGCATCCTGCCCGAACCACAGCGGCAAGCGCTCGACGCCGATTGCACCGCGCTCGCCGATTACGCGCTGCGCATCTACGCACGACAAACGGCAACGACACCCGCCGAACCCACGCTCACGAACTGGGACGTATGGGGCAATCGCATCGATCGCATCGAACTGACCGAGACTTGGCGCGAAGGCCCCGCGATCGCGGCGAAGCACGGTCTGGTCGCCGACGGACACGACCGCTCACTCGGCGAATTCACGCGCGTGCAACAGTTCGCCAAGGTCTACCTGTACCACGCGGCCAGCGCATTCTATTCGTGCCCGCTGGCAATGAGCGACGGCGTTGCCACCGCCTTGCGCGACGCGCCGAACGCCGACCTGCGCGAACACGTGTTGCCACACCTGCTGAGCCGCGACCCGGCGACGTTCTGGATCAGCGGGCAATGGATGACCGAGAACGCGGGCGGCTCGGATGTCGCCGGCAGCGAGACGGTCGCACGCAAGCATACGGACGGAAGCTGGCGCCTGACCGGCCGCAAATGGTTCACCTCGGCGATCAATGCCGAACTCGCGCTTGCTTTGGCACGCCCGGAAGGCAACCCCGCCGGCGCCGATGGGCTGGCGTTGTTCTGCATCGAGACCCGCAATCCGGATGGGTCGTGGAACGGCATCACACTTGACCGCCTCAAGGACAAGCTTGGCACGCGCGAGTTGCCGACCGCGGAAATCCATCTTGACGATACCCGCGCCGAACTGGTCGGCGCAACAACCAACGGCGTGCGTGCAATCACGCCTGTGTTGCAGGTGACGCGACTGTGGAACGCATTCGGATCGCTGTCGACCATGCAGCGTTGCCTTGCCCTGACCCGCGATTACGCGCGCCGCCGCACGGCCTTCGGACACGCGCTTATCGAACAACCGCTGTTCGCCGATGGCCTCGCGGGACACGAGGCCGAGTTCGAAGCCGCGTTGCAGTTGGCCATGGAAGTCGCGCTGCGACTGGGCCGGGTCGAAGCGGGTACAGGCGACGAACGTGACACGGCGCTGCAGCGCTTGCTCACCCCGTTGGCGAAACTGTGGATCTGCAAACTTGGCGTGCACATCGCATCGGAAACCGTCGAAGCCTTCGGCGGCATCGGCTATCTCGAAGACAGTGGCATCCCGCTGCTGCTGCGTGACGCGCAGGTGTTTCCGATCTGGGAAGGCGCAGGCAACGTGCAGGCACTCGATTTCCTGCGGGCACTGGAGAAACTGGGCGCGCAGCCATTGTTGAATGCCGTCGACGCATGGCTGGAAAATGCTGGCGACGCGGTATCGCGGGCGGATGCGAAAACCATCCACGGCGCGATTCGCCATGCCGACGCCTGGCTGCGCGAGCACGCACGCGACATCAAAGCACTGCAGGCCGGGGCGCTGCGCCTTTCGATCACCTGCGCACGCACCGCCGCTGCAGCCCTGCTGGCGCGGCACGCGGCATGGGCGCAACGCACACAGGGCGATCCGGCACCCGCGACGGCGCTGCACCGCTTCTGTGCGCATGGGCTTGATCGGAACATTGAGTCTTGACGTTCTTGACGTGCAAACAAATACACCATCCCCATCCCAGCCTTCCCCTTGAAGGGGAAGGAGACCATCGTCCGGCCCATATATTGTCGCCAACACATCGCTATGGTCTGCTGGCCACCGCCATGCGACAAGGGCTACGTTATGGCGTGATTTTCAAGCCCTCCCCTTCAAGGGGAGGGTTGGGTGGGGATGGGTTGCGCGCGGATACCACGCCGCAGGTAGAACTCCGCGACGCAATTCTCAAGCGCCTGTGCCGCTATCGCTTCGCGCAACTCACGCATCAGCGTCAGGTAATGATGCAGGTTGTGGATGGTCGCCAATTGGCTGCCGAGGATTTCACCGCAGCGGTCGAGATGCCGCAGGTAGGCGCGTGAAAAACCGTTGGCGCAGGCGTAGCATGCGCAGCCTGCTTCGATTGGTCGCGTGTCGGCGGCGTACTTCGCGTTGCGGATACGCAGGGTGCCTTGGCGGGTGAACAGGAAACCATTGCGCGCGTGGCGGGTCGGCATCACGCAATCGAACATGTCGATGCCGCGCCGCACGGCTTCGACGATGTCTTCCGGACGCCCGACGCCCATCAGGTAACGTGGTCGATCCACAGGCAGGCTCGGCACCGTGCCATCGAGCGTCGCGTTGCGTTCGGCTTCCGGTTCACCGACCGCGAGTCCGCCCAACGCGTAGCCGTCGAAGCCGATCTCCAACAAGCCTTCAGCCGAACGCGCGCGCAGGTCGTCGTGGACGCCCCCTTGCACGATTCCGAACAAGGCATTGCGGTTGCCGAGTTCGTCGAACGCGCGTCGAGAACGTGCGGCCCAGCGCAACGACAATTCCATCGATTCGCGCACCCGTTGCGGGTCCACCGGCGCGCCATCGACCGTGTACGGCGTGCATTCGTCGAATGCCATCACCACGTCGGAATCGAGCACCGCCTGGATACGCATGGATTCTTCGGGTGACAGGAACACGCGTGAGCCGTCGACCGGCGAGGCAAACGTGACACCTTCTTCGGTGAGCTTGCGACGCTCGGCCAGCGAGAACACCTGGAAGCCACCCGAATCGGTCAGGATAGGCTTGTCCCACCCGATGAACTTGTGCAACCCCCCGAACTCGCCAATCACGTCAAGTCCAGGCCGGAGCCACAGATGGAACGTGTTGCCGAGGATGATGTCGGCGCCGACCTCGACCAAGTCACGCGGCGTCATCGCCTTCACCGAACCATAGGTGCCCACCGGCATGAATGCCGGTGTCTCGATCGTGCCGCGCGGCAGCGCGATGCGACCACGGCGCGCGGGTCCATCGGTGGCGAGTAGTTCGAAGTGCATGGCAGGGACTCGGGACTCGGGACTCGGGACTCGGGACTCGGGACTCGGGACTCGGGGAAGCGTAACAACCATTTCGTCATTCCGGGCCGCATCCGATAAAACTGGATGCGGCCCCGGGATGACGAAAGGCGATCATTTTTTTGAGTCCCGGGTCCCGAGTCCCGAGTCCCGGCTCTGCGGCCACACCAGCATCGCATCACCATACGAGTAGAACCGGTAGCGCTCATCGACCGCATGCCGATACGCCGACAGCATGAACTCGCGCCCCGCGAACGCCGACACCAGCATCAAAAGCGTCGATTCCGGCAGGTGGAAGTTGGTGATCAAGCCGTCGATGCTGTGGATGCGATAACCGGGGAAAATGAAGATCTGCGTTTCGCCCGCGAACGGCTCTGGGCCATGCTCGCCGCGTGCAGCTTCGAGCGCGCGTACCACGGTGGTACCGACCGCGATCACGCGCCCGCCACGCGCTCGCGTGCGGTGGATCTTCTCGACCAATTCCGCACCAACATTCAACCATTCACGGTGCATGTGGTGGTCTTCGATCTTCTCGCTGCGCACCGGCTGGAAGGTACCGGCACCGACGTGCAGCGTGATGTAATCGAAATCGACTCCACGCAAACGCAACGCGTCCAGCAGCGGCGCATCGAAATGCAGACCCGCGGTCGGCGCCGCGACCGCGCCGGGCCTGCGCGCGTAAACGGTTTGATAGCGTTCGTTGTCGCGCGCATCGTCGGGCCGCGCGATGTACGGCGGCAGCGGCATGTGGCCGATCCGCAACAGCAGTTTTTCCAGCGACTCCGTGCATTCGAACTTGAGTTCGAAGAACTGCCCCTCTCTTCCCAGCACGCGCACCGGCGTGCCGTCATCCAGCTCGATCACCGAATCCAGTTGCGGCTTCTTGCTGACGCCAAGCTGCGCCAGCGCGGTGTGGCTGCCGGTGACGCGTTCGAGCATGATCTCGACCGCGCCGCCGGATTGCTTGTGCCCGAACAGGCGCGCAGGCAGCACGCGGGTATCGTTGAACACCAGCAAGTCGCCCGCCCGCAGCAACTCCGGCAAGTCGCGGAATGCGCGGTCGCCCAGTGCCTGGTGCGGAGCATCGACAATGAGCAGGCGGCTGGCACTGCGCTCGGACAACGGCTGCTGCGCGATCAGTTCGACCGGCAGGTCGTAGTGGAAATCGGATTTCTTCAAGACATCATTCAACGCAAACGGCAAGGCACGCATTGTAGGCGGGCGCGGCGCCGGCCCGGTCATATACGCTTGCGAAGGCAGCGCAATCGCCCCACCATGCTCGCCGCGGCATTCTGCCACGCGGCCGATCAGGGGTTCCCATGTCACTCCCGCTGTTGCTGGTCATCTTCGCCGCGATCGGCTACCTCATCTGGCGCCACTATGTGAACGCCAAGGCGTTGCTGCAGGACTGGGCCACGGCAAGCCATTTCAAGATATTGAAAGCCAGCCGCAACCTGGTGCCGCCCCTGTCGTGGTTGTTCACGACTTCGAAATACCAGGTCGTCTATCGGGTCTCGATCTACGACGAATCCAGCCACCGCATCCGCGAAGCCTGGGTGAGATTGGGTCGGGGCATGTGGGGCGTGATGGACGGCGACGCCATCGACGTGAAATGGAAAGACGAACCGGCTTGATCCAAGACCGGTTGACACTCACTCCGCGTGGTCGAACTCCGGCATCGGTTTGAACAATTGCCCCTTGCGCCACTTGTCGGCGTCCGGGCGTCGATAAACGATCTTGCCGCCGACGATTGTGTACAGCACGCGCGTGCGCAGGATGTCATCGGCGGGCATCGTCAACAAGTCACCCGAGAACACGTCGAGGTCGGCGAGCTTGCCCGGCGCAAGCGAGCCGAGCTCGTGTTCCTCGAACAACGCGTAGGCGTTGTTCCATGTGTACGACTTCAGTTCCTGCATGCGGGTCTTGACCTCGCCCGGGAAGAATGTCTTGCCATGGCCATAGGCACGCGTGACGCCGCAGTAGAAATTCGGGATTGGGTTGGTGTCCTCGACCGGCGTGTCAGTGCCGTCCAGCACCATTGCGCCCGAGGCGATCAACTTGTGCCATGCGTAGGCGCCTTGCTTCGCGCGCTTTTCGCCGATCCGCGCCACCACCATTGGTGCGTCCGAACAGGCATGGATCGACTGCATCGACGCGATCACGCCGAGCTGCGCAAAACGCGGAATGTCGGCGGGGTTCAGGTGCTGTGCGTGCTCGATCCGCCAGCGCAACGCATGCGCGGCGGGGTCTTGCTTGAAGATCTCTTGATACAGGTTCAGGGTCTCGCGATTGGCGCGATCGCCGATCGCGTGCACCGACAACTGGAAGCCGTCGCGTGCGGCGATGTCGGCAATCTGCCTGATCCTGTCCATCGGCACGACGTTCTTGCCGGTCAGGTGCGCGGCGTCGCTGTAGGGTTTCAGGAACCACGCACTGCGGGTCCCGAGCGCGCCATCGGAAGTAATCTCACCCACGCCGCGCACCGTGAAATGGTTGTCGGCATAACCGATGGTCTTGTACTGCGCGAGGTGTTTGTCGAGCTCCGCCACCGGTTCGGCATTGATGTTGACATACAGCCGCAGCGGCAGGCCCTTGGCCGCCTGCGTCTTCAGCCAATCCACGGTCTCGAAGTCCTCGCCCATGTCGACGAAGGTCGTTATCCCTTTGCTCACGGCGTTGTGAACCGACAACTGCAGCACGCGCTCGCGGCGCTTTTCCTTGGCCGTCGCAGACAGGTTGTCCAGATACCGGTGATACGCCGTGTGTACCGGGTCGGCCGCGGTATCCCGCAACATGCCGATGGCCTGCCCATGGGAATCCCGCACGATGGTGCCCCCGACCGGGTCGGGGGTGCTCGCCGTGATTCCGGCCAGTTTCAATGCAGCAGCGTTCGCGTAAACGCCGTGCCGCGCCGCGGTGATGAGCATGACGGGATTGTGGGGCGATGCGGCATCGAGGCTTGCCGGAAGCGGCAATCCATCGACATTGGGCTGCGGCACCTTCGTCCACTTGTTCTGCTGCCATCCGGCGCCGACGATCCACTGACCCGGCTTGGCTTTCGCCGCGGCGACTTTCACCATCGCCACGATTCCCGCCCAGGTCTTCGGCTTGCCGACGTTCAAGCGCACGAGCGACAGGCCGGTCTGCATCAGATGACCATGGCCTTCGATGAAACCCGGCGTCACGAACGCACCGTGCAGATCAAGCACCTTGGTATCCGGACCGATGTAACGCGCGATGGCCGCATTGCTGCCCAGACCTTCGATCTTGCCATCCAGTATGGCGATCGCCTGTGCCTGTGGCTCACCGGGAACCAGCGTCGCGATCGTCGCATCGCGCAACACCAGATCGGCGGGCTGGAGTTTGGGCGGAAAGCCGGCGATGGGTGCGGCGGCGGACGCAGCCGCGGCGATGACAAAGACGAGGGTTGGGAACAACACGAATCGCAACCGCATCATGCATTCTCCTTTTTCAGCTTTCCGGGATGATACAAGTTGCAGCAAAGATGGTGGCGATCCACCCGTCGGTCGCCAAGCACCGACATCCGAAAACTCCCGACATCATCCCGGCGAAAGCCGGGATCCATCCTGACTTTTTGTTGCATCGCCAGCAGCGACAGCAAGATGGATTACTCGCGAAAATGGATTACTCGCCATCCATGGCCAAAAACTCCGTGGCCATCGGCTACGCCGATGTTCGCTTCGACATCCGCCTTCGCAGTCGGGGTTCTGCCCGTGGTGAAGCAGCAGCCAGCCCCGGAAAGACGAAAGGTGGGTACGCTCTCCCGAGTCCCGAATCCCGAGTCCCGAATCCCGAGTCCCGACCGTCCTTACAGCCAGCCCTTCTGCCGCGCCAATCGATAAGCCTCGATGCGATTACCGACACCGAGTTTCCCAATCGCTTCGGAAAGATAATTGCGCACCGTGCCGTGCGAAAGATTGAGCACGTGCGCGATGTCGCCAGCGCTCTGCCCTTCACCGGCGAGACGCAGCACCTGGCGCTCGCGATCGTTGAGCGGGTCGGCTTCGGTCCAGGCTTCCAGTGCGAGCTCGGGATCGATCGCGCGTCCGCCGCGTTGCACCACGCGCAAGGAATCGGCGAGTTTCTCGGCGGGTGCGTCTTTCAGCAGATAGCCCGACACGCCGGCATCCAGCGCGCGACGCAAATAGCCTGATCGCGCAAACGTGGTCACGATCACCACTTTCACCGGCAACTCGTGACGCTGGATGCGTTGCGCCAATTCCAGTCCGGTCAGGCCCGGCATTTCGATGTCGGAAATCAGGATGTCGGGCTTCAGGCGTTCGACTTCACGCCACGCCATTTCGCCATCGCACGCGGAGCCCAACACTTCGATGTCAGACTCCAGCGCCAGCAACGCGGCCAGCGCGCCGCGCACCATGGCTTGGTCCTCGGCAAGCAGAACCCGGATCATGCACGGCTACCGGCGTGGCGCACGGGCAATACCGCGACCTTCGGGAGCGCGCCTGCTATCGACGACGGCTCCGGCATGGCCAGGGCCGGCAACGGCAGCCGGATCTCGATGCCGGTTCCCCTTCCGTCCGGTGACTCGATCCAGAGTTCGCCGCCTTGCGCCACGATGCGCTCGCGCATCCCGGTCAAGCCATTGCCATGTGCATTGACGCCACCACGCCCATCGTCACGGATGCGCATCACGACCCGCTCGGCCCCGGCGATCACCGAAACCTCGACCCGATTGGCGCGGGCATGCCGCTGGATATTGGTCACGCCTTCGCGCAGCACCAGCGCCAGGCACGTCTCGACGCTCGACGGCAGTGGCTGCGGATCGCACCAGTACTCCATCTGCACGCCCGCGGTTTCCAGCAGCAGACGCGCCGATGCAAACTCGGAAGCCAGTGCCGCTGCACGAATCCCGCTGACGGCACTGCGCACCTGCGACAACGCCTCGCGCGCCACCCGCGCGACCTCGGCGATTTCACGACTGGCGGCACCCGGATCACGTTCCATCAGTCGCCCGGCCAACTCCGATTTCAGCGCCACCATCGACAAGGTGTGGCCGAGCAGATCGTGCAAGTCGCGACCGATCCGCTCGCGCTCGGCGCTGGCGGCGAGCCGGCGCACTTCATCGTGCGACAAGCGCAGCTCCGCGTTCTTGCGCAGCCCCGCCCACATCGAGTGCTGCCCGACCGATACCGCGAGGCTGATCACCACGATCCATACCATGGGTTGCCACGGCCAATGCAGCACGTAGGCATCGAGCGCCCATACGCCGACCGCCGGCACCACCGACGCAAGCACCCTGGGTAACGTGGGCCGCAGCGACAGATAAGCGCAGGCATAGATCAGGCAAGTGCCGCTGGCGTATTGGCTGATCGGCATGATCAGGCAAGCGAGCGCAACCATGGCCGCCGCATACACCGGCACTTCGTGTATCGGCCTGACATTGGCGCATGCGTAGAGCAGCAGGAACACGGCCAGCGTTGCCAGGGTAACCGGCCACCAATACTTCGACAGCGGCATCCCCATCAACACGTCGCCGAACATCCACGGAACCCAGATCAGGTTCCACAACACGACCCAGCGAACCTTGCCTCTGTTCGAGCACGTCAGGAAGAGCGAATTGGTGGCTGGGGTAAAGAATCGGCGCAGCATGGTGTGACTCGACGTCTTGGGAAACCGGAGAACATTCACTTTGGTATCCATGGTACGCCAA
Source organism: Rhodanobacteraceae bacterium (assembly GCA_050738155.1). Taxonomy (GTDB): domain Bacteria; phylum Pseudomonadota; class Gammaproteobacteria; order Xanthomonadales; family Rhodanobacteraceae; genus 66-474. The sequence goes on along the minus strand of JBOHYW010000006.1, from coordinate 15,339 downwards.
CCTTCGCGCCAAGCGACGAACCATCAGCGATCCTGGATCCGCCACCACCCGCGCACGGCGAACGCGAGGCACACCGCGGTGAAGACCACGAGATAGGCAATATGGACCGTGAAACCGCCTCGCGCATCCATGTGGATGATCCCTAGCGCGAGTTGCGAGAGATGATAGGTCGGCAGCACGACGGCAAACGCCTGCAGCCAGTGCGGCAGGAATTGCACCGGCACCCACAACCCGCCAAGAAATGACATCGGAAGATAAATCAGATTGACGATTGCGGTCGACGATTGACCGTTCATGCGTACGCCGACCACCAGGCCCAGCGCGCAAAACGGCAGCGCACCCAACACCAGCACCAGCGTGAGGCCGATCCATTCGGTCATCGGCAGCCTGACGCCGCCAAGCGACGCACCGAGCGCAAACAGGATCAAGACGATCACCAGTGCGAACAGCATCGCCATCACTGCCTTGGAAAGCAGGTAAGCAAGTGGCGGCATCGGCGCCACGCGTTTCATCGCGAGAATGCCGCGCTCACGCTCTGTCGCCACGCCAACGCCGAAGCCAAACAGCGCCGGGGCCATGACACCGAAGGTTCCATAGGTCGCGAGCATGGAGGTCGCGTAGTTGATGCCGCCCTGCTTGCCGAATACCAGCCCGAAAAATACGTAGATCATCGTCGGGAACAGCAGGGTCGGCACCGCGAACCCCGGCGTGCGCAGCACGACCCGGAATTGATAGGCGGCTTCACGTAGATACACACCCAGCGTGTCGCGCCAGGTCCAGCGTCGAACGATGGCGTTCACGCGGCCTCCTTCACGGCTTCGTCCCGGGTCAGCGAAAGGAAAGCTTCTTCGAGACACGCGCCTTTCACCTCCAAATCGCGAATATCCGCATCGAGCCGGAACATCTCGCGTAATACCGCCTCGGGTTGCGCGGAGATGATTTCCACGTGCTCGCCGGTTCGCTCCATGCGCGTCACGCCCGGCAGGTTGACGATCTGGCCGTCGTTCAGTCTCGTGACGCAACGAATGCGTCGCCGCGCCACCGTGCGCTTGATATCCGCAGGCGAACCGTCGGCGACCACGCGGGCGTGACGGATGACCACGATGCGATCGGCCAGCGCATCGGCCTCTTCCAGATAATGCGTGGTCAACACGATGCTGCGCCCCTGCCGCTTCAGTCCGCGCACTCCGGCCCACAACGTTTGGCGCGCGTCCACATCCATGCCCGCGGTCGGTTCGTCGAGGAACAGCAGTTCAGGATTGCCGCACACAGCCAGCGCGAAACGCAGCCGTTGCTGCTGACCGCCCGACAGTTTTGCGATCGGACGCGCAGCCGTCTCTGCCAGGCCAGCCAGTTGCAACGTTTCGGTCAGCGGCAGCGGGTTCGGGTAATAGCCCGAATACAAGGCAACCATTTCGCTGGCGCGGGCGTGCCCGCCCAGTTGTGCACCCTGCAGCATTGCGCCGGTGCGCCGTCGTGCTGCGACATTGCGTGGCGCCTGCCCAAAAAGTTCCGCTTGGCCGCTGGTCGGCGGCACCAGACCAAGCATGATGGAAATCGCCGTGGTCTTGCCGGCACCGTTGGGACCGAGCAGTGCCAGCAACTCGCCGCGGCGAACCTCGAGATCGATACCGTCCAGTGCCACCACATTGCCGAAGCGTCGGGTGACGGCGTGCAGGTTTGCGGGTGCGTCGTCTGGTTCCACGGTCGCTGCCTGGGACACTGGCACCGCCATCGAAACCTTTTCGAGCATTGCATTCATGAAAGCCCCTCCGAAGTACGTCGCAAGTGCAGCGACGTCGAACATGACATGGAACGACGCCATCATCTCCCTGGCGGCCGTGCGTCGGCAGTCGCGCACGTCAACCATCGTTTCTGACAGCCGTCATGCGGGGTTACGGAAAGCTCGCCGCGCTGCTAGAATTGAATGCACATTTTCTTTTCACATGAATAACTTACGGTTATGCCCGATCGGCATTGCCGTAGCAGGAGGTTCCCACGATGAAATCGATCGACATGCTGCGCGAATTGCGCAACCACGGTGGCAAACTGCGCACCCAGGGCCTCGACGACGCCACCGTCGAGCGTTTTGCAGCGCAGGATGACAATCTTGCGACAGCCATCTCCGACGCGCACGCAGCGTACGTGCAGTTGAAGTCGCAACAGCCGGAAGTGTTGGGCCTCGACGAAGATGCGCAGTTGCACGCGCTGCAATCGGGCTTCGTCAATTTCTATCCGGACGACGCGGTTTGCCCATTCGTGCCGTTGGCTGCGCGCGGCGCATGGATCGTCACGCTGAAAGGTGCGGTGCTGTACGACTGCGGCGGTTACGGCATGCTCGGCTTTGGCCACAACCCGCCGGCCGTGATGCAAGCGATGGCCAAGCCGCAGGTGATGGCCAACGTGATGACGCCGTCGCTTTCGCAGCACGCCTTTGCCGAGGCACTGCGCCGCGAGGTCGGCCATCATCGTGGCGAGCATCCGTTCGCCAAGTTCATGTGCCTGAACTCCGGATCGGAAAGCGTGACGCTGGCCGCACGCATCGCCGACGTCAACGCCAAATCGATGACCGACCCGGGCGCGAAATATGCCGGTCGCAGCATCAAGCGGCTGGTGGTCAAGGGCGCGTTCCATGGCCGCACCGAGCGTCCGGCGCTGTATTCGGACTCCTCGCGCAAGGCGTATCAAGCGAACCTTGCCAGTTTCCGTGACGAACACTCCGTCATCACGATCCCGCCATACGACGTAGCCGCGCTGCGCCACGCGTTCGACGAAGCCGAACAGAACGATTGGTTCTTCGAGGCGATGTTCCTCGAGCCGGTGATGGGCGAAGGCGACCCCGGTCGCGCGGTCACGCCGGAGTTCTATGCCGCCGCCTGCGAACTCACCCGCGCGCACGGCTCGCTGCTGCTGGTTGATTCAATCCAGGCCGGGCTGCGCGCACAGGGCGTGCTGTCCGTGGTCGATTATCCCGGTTTTGAAAAATTGCCGGCACCGGACATGGAGACCTATTCCAAGGCACTCAACGGCGGCCAGTATCCACTCTCGGTGGTTGCACTCAACGAGCGTGCGGCCGGGTTGTACCGCAAGGGCATCTACGGCAACACCATGACCGCCAACCCACGTGCGCTGGACATCGCCTGCGCGGTGCTCGGGCAAATCACCCCCGAGTTGCGCGCCAACATCCGCGAGCGTGGCGTGGAACTCGTCAAGAAATTGAACTCCCTCAAGGACGAGCTGGGCGGGCTGATCACCAAGGTGCAGGGCACCGGGTTGCTGTTCTCGTGCGAACTAGCCCCCGAGTTCAAATGTTTCGGTGCGGATTCGATCGAGGAATACATGCGCGAGCACGGTATCAACGTGATCCACGGCGGCGCCAATTCGCTGCGCTTCACCCCGCACTTCTGGATCAACGAAGCGGAAGCCGACCTGCTGGTCGCGCATGTGCGCGAAGCACTGCGCAAGGGGCCGCGTCAGCAAGCGGAAGCATCGCGCGCTGCCGCATAAAACCCGCTACATCGGTTGCGGTTTCAACCATCAAAAACGCCCGGCTTGCGCTGGGCGTTTTTGATGGTCAATCGGTCGGCACGTGTCAAGTCCCGCGTTCGCGAAACCCGTCGGTGGCACGAATCAATCCATCAGTGATGCCCGGTTCGAAAGCCGAATGCCCTGCGTCCGGGATGATCTCAAGTTTTGCTTGCGGCCACGCGCGGTGCAGATCCCACGCGCTGCGCATCGGGCAGACCACGTCATGACGACCCTGCACGATCACCGCCGGGATGTCGTGCAGCCGGTGCGCGTCGCGCAACAACTTGTCGTCGTACTCGAAGAACCCGCGGTTGACGAAATAGTGATTCTCGATGCCCGCGAAAGCCAGCGCAAAGGTATCGCCGGCACTGGCGTTGATGTAATTTTCGTTTTGCAAGAGGAAACTGGTCGAAGCCTCCCACACCGACCACGCGCGCGCCGCGGCAAGTCGCACCGCGGTGTCGTCTGACGTCAACCGCCGGTGGTAGGCCATGATCAGGTCGTCGTGTTCGGCTTCCGGAATCGCCGCGAGGTAGGCTTCCCACGCATCCGGATACAGCACGTCGCAGCCTTGCTGGTAGAACCACTTCAGCTCGCGCAGGCGCAACATGAAAATGCCGCGCAGCACCAGTTCGGTGACGCGCTCGGGGTGGGTCTCCGCGTACGCGAGCGACAGCGTCGAGCCCCATGAACCGCCGAACACCTGCCAACGCTCGATGCGCAGATGCTGGCGCAGCCGCTCGATGTCGGCGACCAGGTCCCAGGTGGTGTTGTCGCGCAATTCCGCGTGCGGCGTGGAACGCCCGCAGCCACGCTGGTCGAACAACACGATGCGGTACACCCCAGGGTCGAAAAACCGTCGGCACTTCGGGTTGCAGCCGGCGCCCGGACCACCGTGCAGGAACACCACCGGCTTGCCATGCGGATTGCCGCACTGCTCGTAATACAGGGTGTGCAGTTCGGACACCGGCAACATGCCGCTGTCGAACGGCTGGATTTCGGGGTACAGGTTACGACGCGCGTTTTGCATATCCATTCGCGGCATTTCAACGAAGCGGAGAATCACGCTAGCCTAACAGCCTTCCCCGCCACGCCGCGAACGCCTCGCATGAAAACCTCGTTTCCCAAAAAGGACATCAAGATCGTCTTGTTGGAAGGCATCCATCCCAGCGCGGTGGAAGTTTTCAGTGCGGCCGGCTACAGCCTCGTCGAACGCTTCGACAAGGCACTGCCGCGCGCAGAATTGTTCGATGCCATCGCCGATGCACACATCATCGGGCTGCGCTCGCGCACGCAACTCGACGCCGAGGCGATCGGCCACACTCGCCGGCTGCTCGCGGTGGGTTGTTTTTGCATCGGCACCAACCAGGTCGATCTGGGCGGTGCACGCGAGCTTGGCGTGCCGGTATTCAATGCACCGTATTCCAATACCCGCAGTGTCGCCGAGCTGGTACTCGCCGAGGCCATCCTGTTGATGCGGCGTGTGCCCGAGCGCAACGCCGCCTGCCACCGCGGCGGCTGGAGCAAATCCGCCGATGGCAGCTTCGAGGTGCGCGGCAAGACCCTGGGGATCATAGGCTACGGTCACATCGGCACCCAGATCGGCGTGCTGGCCGAATCGCTCGGCATGCACGTGTTGTATCACGACATAGAACCCAAGCTCGCGCTCGGCAATGCCGCGCCGGCACGCGGTTTGGACGATCTTCTCGAACGATCGAACATCGTGACCCTGCACGTGCCGCAGACCCCGGCCACCGCCGGCATGATCGGCGCCGCTGAAATTGCCCGCATGCGCGACGGCGCGATGCTGCTGAACGCTTCCCGCGGCAACGTGGTGGATATCGACGCGTTGGCGGCTGCACTGCGCAACGGGCACCTGGCCGGCGCCGCGGTCGACGTGTTTCCGAAAGAGCCGAAAAGTCGTGACGAGACTTTCGAATCGCCGCTGCGCGAATTCGACAACGTGTTACTGACACCGCACGTCGGCGGCAGCACCCAGGAGGCCCAGCTCAACATCGGCGGCGAGGTGGCATCCAAGCTGGTGCGCTACAGCGACAACGGCTCCACCCTTTCGGCGGTGAATTTTCCCGAAGTCAGCTTGCCCGAACACGCCGGCAGCAGCCGCCTGCTGCACATCCACCACAACGTCCCGGGTGTGCTGTCGCGCATCAACGACGTGTTTTCGCAGGGCGGCATCAACATCAACGGTCAGCACCTGCAAACCGGTGGCGACCTCGGTTACGTCGTGCTCGACGTCGCAGCTTCCGAATCCCAATCGGAATCGCTGCGCGAGCAACTCTCGCAGATTCCGGGAACGATCCGGACGCGGTTGTTGTATTGATCGGGCGGCCACCCGCTTGCGCAGAGCACATGGTCGACTTGTTCGAGGCTCGGCCATAGCGTGGTGTCCCGAAAACACATTCGCAAAGATTCTTTCGGCAGCACAAAACTGGAAAGGCCGCGTAGATTTTTGTTGGTTATGCGTTCACTCCACCGACTGCGATCGAACCGACGTTGGCTGGGGTGCGTACTGGAGCACGAGTCATCATTCGTCCTGCAATGTTCGGGTCAGCGGTGCCCGCACCGCGCGGACGATAGGCCAGAGCGCACTTAACGCTCCCAGTATCAACACATACACGAACGTCCAGCCGACGACGCCGGGGCTGACGTGCATCCGGAACTGGATCGCAGAGCCGCCCGTGGAGGAACCGACTTCGTGGCCGTTCACAGCAAGCCACGCCACCAGTACGGCGATCGCCGCGCACACCGCACCGATCACCAGCACCTCGATCAGCAGCGCCATCGCCAAGGCGCCGCGGCGAAAGCCCACCGCGCGCTGGATCGCGAGCTCGCGCTTGCGCGCAGCCAGCGCCATGCTGAGCGCGTTGACGATGGCGAGGATCGCGCCCAGCCCCAACGCCACGGCGACGCCTTCCGCTGCGGTGGTGATGAGGGATTTCAGGAACTCCGTTTGGTCGGTGTAGTAGTCCGGCTGGCGCACCGCTTGCAACCCTTGGGTTCGCGGGTTGTCGTGGAGTGCCTTTTTGAATGCCTTGAACGCCGCGGGTGAGGTCAGCTTTACCCACAGACAGGTCACGGCACCCTGCGCGTGGTAGGCCGACTGCAGCGCCGCCATGCCGGTCCACAGTTCCGATTCCCAGAACCCGCCGTTAGCCGCGAATTCACCGCTGACGCGCCATGGATTCTTGTGGATCGAGGTGGTGGCACCGGTATCCAGCGCCACGAAGCCGCGCGCGGCGGCGACGCCCGCGATCAACTCGTCCTTGCCTGCGGCGAAGCGCCGGCCCGATCGCATCGAGATGGCGTGGCCGACAACATCCCAAAACACTGGCGTGACGCCGCGTACCAGCACCGTTGCGGTGGTGCCGTCCGCACGGCGCAGACGAGTGTTCACCACGAATTGTGGTGCGACCAGAGGTTGGCCTTGGCCGGCGTGCGCGACGCCGGGCAGAGACCCGACTAGCGCAGCGAGCTCCGGCTGGAAGCTGCCACTCGACTCGTTGGCGAATACGTTGCCGGGCAGCACAAGCGCCACGTCGGGGAAACCGGTGTTGCCCGCAAGCCGCTTCAGCCCGGCGGGCAACGTCATCAAGACCGCCAGCGTGACGCCGGCGACGAGGAACCCAAACGCGATCAGCAGGGTGTGGCGCGGGCGTGCCAGTGCCGTGGCAAGGCCGGTCGAGAGGCTACTGGTGATTTCGCGCATGTAGGCCGCCCTAGATTGCCCGGTAATCTGCGGGCCGCACCCGCGCGATCAGCCCCGCCGGCCCCGCGAGTGCCAACGCGACCAGTACCGCGAGCCACACGGGTAGCCCCCACCACCCCCACGCTGGTACGTGGACACCGCCCGAAAGGAAACCGATGGTGGTCGGAGCAAGTTCGCGCGCCACCAGCCTTTCGAGCCCGAGACCCAGCAGCGCACCCAATATCACGATCGCCAGCAGTTCCAAGGCGAAGGCGCCGAACAGCGTGGTGCGCTGGAATCCAAGCACTTGCAACAACGCGAACCTCGACTTGCGTTGTGCTGCCGCGTGCGCCAGCACGCTGACCAGAACCGATGCCGCGCACAACAGTGTCGCGGCCATCACGAACGCCAGCAATTGCTGCACCTTGCCGAAGCGCGACCATGCATTCTGGACAGTCGCATTGGTGGTGGCGTTGAGAGCCGGAAAGTCGTGTGCGAACGCAGCTTCGATCCGTGCCGCCAACACTTCGTTGTCACGAGGATCGTCGGTACTCGCGAAGTACGTCACCACCTTGTCCTTCCCCTGCAAGCCGGGCGCGGCGCGGTTGATGTAGTCGTAATGCACGAGCCCCGAGGGAGAAGGGCCCGGGAACGTTCCGACGATGTGCAAGGCGATCTGCCTGCCATTGCCATCCATGCCACTGGGCGGATCGATACCCTGACCGACGCGCCATGCACATTTGGAAGCCGCGTCGTCGCTGATGGCTATCGCCAGCGGGTCCGCGTTCCAGCGCTGGATCGTGGCAGCGGGAACCTTCCGCCTCGCCAAATTGGTGTCCACCCCGGGCCCGCCCAAGGCATAGAGCGGAACCAGCGTCGCCGCTGTGCACTTGACCGGTTGCACACCCCACCAGGAAACGTTGCGGGCGCCGGGAATCGCTTCGATGCGACGAGCGTACGACAGAGGCAGCGCCCCGCTTTGGCTGCCGTTGCGGATAGTGATGCCGGAAACGCCGTTGGCTCGCACGTATGGTGAGCCCACCGCCGCGAGCGCGAGCCACACTGCTGTGGTAATCGCCAAAGTGAGTATCAGGTACACGGCTTGGCCACGGCTCGCGCTCAGGTTGTCTGCGGCCAAGGCAGCGTAGGTGCGCAGGGACCGTATCAGAGTCATGGCTACGCTTGAGCGTATCTGAGGCTTGTGGTTTGCGCCAGCGCTGCAATGGGCGCGCGCGGGCAAGCCGGCAAACGCCAGCCGCCATTCCCGTATAAGGTGCAGGAATTGGCACATGAGCTTGGAACACCGGCCCTGTGAAGGCGCGGGTTCCTGATCACGATTGCGCGGCGTTCGGAATAGCGGCGATCAAATTACGAATTGCGCGCGGGAACGGGCCCTCACCCGCGTTCGGGCAACTTCTCCCGAAGTGAGAATGAAAACCGAATTGCAGGCCTTGATCTGCGCCGGAACGAAGTATCAGCTCAATGCGCCGTGGCAGTGCTTGTATTTCTTGCCCGACCCGCACGGGCAAGGATCGTTGCGGCCGATTTTCGGCCCGCTGCGAACCATCGGCGCGGCGGTGGCGACATCACCGGCAGCGGCGCCGGCGTGTTCGCCCTCGCCACCGGGGGCCTGGGCGGGATCGAACCCGGTCGATTGCGCGTGCTGGAACTCGAACGCGGCGGCCTCGGCTTGCCTGCGCTGTTCAGCTTCCAGCGCGGCGACTTCTTCTTCCGAGCGAATGCGGACGCGCGCCAGGGTCTGGGTGAGTTCGCTCTTGATCCGGCCGAGCATGTCCTGGAACAACAGGAATGCCTCGCGCTTGTATTCCTGCTTGGGATCGACCTGTGCATAGGAACGCAGGTAAATGCCCTGGCGCAGGTAGTCCATGGTCGCGAGATGATCTTTCCACGCGCTGTCGACCACGGTCAGCATCACGTGTTTTTCCAATGCGCGCATCACCTCGGAGCCGACTTGCTGCTCCTTGGCGGCAAACATGGTGTCGGCGGCTTCCACCACGTGCTGCTTGATGGTTTCCGAATCCGCTTCCTCGGCGGTTTCCAGCCAGCGCTTGAGGTCCATCTGCATGCCGAACTCGGATTCCAGCGCCTGCTGCAATCCTGCCAGATCCCATTGTTCGTCCACGGTATCGCGCGGGACGTATTTTTCCACCAGCGACTCGAACACGTCATGCCGGATGTCGTTGACGGTCGCGGCGACATCATCCGATTCCAGCAACTCCAGACGTTGCCCGTAGATCACCTTGCGCTGGTCGTTGGCAGTGTCGTCGAACTCCAGCAACTGCTTGCGGATGTCGAAGTTGTGCGCTTCGACCTTGCGCTGGGCCTTTTCGATCTGGCGGCTGACCAGTTTGTCTTCGAGCGCGTCGTCTTCCTTCATGCCGAAGCGCTGCATCCAACGCACCAGGCCTTCACCGCCGAAGATGCGCATCAGGTTGTCCTGCAGCGACAAGTAGAAGCGCGAGGAACCCGGGTCGCCCTGGCGGCCGGAACGCCCGCGCAACTGGTTGTCGACGCGCCGCGATTCGTGTCGCTCGGTGCCTACGATGTGCAGCCCGCCCGCGCTCAGCACCTGCTCGTGGCGCTGTTTCCATTCGGCCTTGACGCGTTCGCGATCGGCGTCGGTGGCGTTCTCCGGCAGCGCTGTCAGTTCAGCGTCCAGCGCGCCACCGAGCACGATGTCGGTGCCGCGACCGGCCATGTTGGTGGCAATCGTCACCGCGCCCGGCGCGCCAGCCTGCTCGACGATGTGCGCTTCGCGCTCGTGTTGTTTGGCGTTCAACACTTCATGGGGGATGCCGGCTTTCCTGAACAGGCCCGCCAGCAACTCCGATACCTCGATCGAAGCGGTGCCGACCAGTACCGGCTGGCCGTGTTCGTGGCGCTCCCTGACATCTTCCAGCACGGCTTTGAACTTGGCTTCCGGTTTCAGGAATACGAGGTCGGCATTGTCCTTGCGAACCATCGGCATGTTGGTCGGAATCACCACCACGTCCAAACCGTAGATCGAGTGGAACTCGAAAGCTTCGGTGTCCGCCGTGCCGGTCATGCCCGACAATTTGTCGTACATGCGGAACAGATTCTGGAAGGTGATGGTCGCCATCGTCTGGTTTTCGCGCTGGATCGGCACGCCTTCCTTGGCTTCGACGGCCTGGTGCAGGCCTTCGGACCAGCGCCGCCCCGGCAAGGTGCGGCCAGTGAATTCATCGACGATGACGATTTCGCCATCGCGCACGATGTAATCAACATCGCGCTGGTACAGCGCGTGTGCACGCAAGCCCTGGTTCAGGTGATGCACGACCGCCAGATTGCGCGCGTCGTACATGCCGGAGTCGGCGTCGAGTACGCCCGCTTCGCGCAGCAGTTGCTCGGCGTGCTCCATGCCCTCTTCGGACAAGTGCACCTGCTTCTGCTTTTCATCGACGAAATAATCGCCAGGCTCGGGCTCCTCGCCCGGCAACGGGTCCTTCGCCTGCCTGGTCAGGTGCGGCACCACACGATTGACGCGGATGTACAGCTCGGGCGACTCCTCGGCCGCACCGGAAATGATCAGCGGCGTGCGCGCCTCGTCGATCAGGATCGAATCGACCTCGTCGACGATCGCGTAGTGCAGGCCGCGCTGGTAGCGCTGCTCTTTCGACACCGCCATGTTGTCACGCAGGTAGTCGAACCCGAATTCGTTGTTGGTGCCGTAGGTGATGTCGGCGGCATACGCCGCGGCCTTGTCGGACATCTCCATGCCGGGCCAAACCACGCCGACAGACATGTCGAGGAAGTTATAGACCTTGCCCATCCAGGCGGCGTCGCGCCGGGCCAGGTAATCGTTGACGGTGACCACGTGCGCGCCCTTGCCTTCCAGCGCGTTCAGATACACCGGCAGGGTCGCGACCAGGGTCTTGCCCTCGCCGGTACGCATCTCGGCGATCTTGCCTTGGTGCAGCACCATGCCGCCGATCAACTGCACGTCGTAGTGACGCATGCCGATCACGCGTCGGCTGGCCTCGCGTACCACCGCGAAGGCTTCGGGCAACAGCTTGTCGAGGCTCTCGCCCTTGGCGATGCGTTCGCGGAATTCGGCGGTCTTGCCGCGCAGGGCATCGTCGTCCAGCCGCTGCATGTCGGGCTCGAACGCGTTGATGCGCGCGACGGTCTTGGAAAGCTGCTTCAGCACGCGTTCGTTGCGGCTGCCGAAGACGTTCGTCAGGATATTGGGCATCGGCTTGGGTTTCGCGAATCCGGGGACGGCGGGAAGTCAGTCAGGCATCATAAAAGGTCACGCCGCTTGCGCCTAGGGATGGCGGCGAAATCGATGGATTTCAAGCAACAGGACAGCGGGAAACGCCCGCGCAGAACGGTTCTGGCAGTCGAGCGGGCGCGAAGCACACTGCCCAACTGATTTTAACAATGAGACGGCGATCACAGGCGATCGCACCGCGAGCGCCGGCTGCGCGCAGGCTCCCACGACGGCGCCGTAGGTTGGGTTGAATCCGCGCTTTCTGCGGATGAAGCCCAACATGATCCGTCCGGCTGGATCGAGGTTCACGCAGCCTCAGGCGGTCTGTTGGGCTTCGCGAGAAGCCGCTCAGCCCAACCTACGCTTCCCACGTCGGGCCGCCCTCGCGCGCAGGCGAGCGCAACTACCTGCGCACGTAGGCGATGGGATTCACCAGCTTGCCATCGTGCCAAACCTCGAAATGCACGTGCGGGCCAGTCGAGCGCCCGGTGGAACCCGCATCGGAAATCACCTCGCCCGCGTGCACGTGCTCGCCAACGTGCGCGAGCAGCTTGCTGTTGTGGGCGTAGCGGGTCATGTAACCGTCGCCGTGGTCGATCTCGACCACCTTGCCGTAACCGGTGCGCAGGCCTGCATAAGTCACCACGCCCGCGGCAACCGCGTGCACGGCTTCACCGAATGGCACGCCGATGTCGAGTCCGGGATGGAAACTTTCCTTGCCGGTAAACGGATCGATGCGTTCACCGAACGGCGAAGTGATATAGCCTTCTTTCACCGGCATGCCGGTAGGAATGAGGCTTGCGGTCACCTTGCGATTGGTCAGCAACGACTGCAACACGCCAAGCCGGGTCTGCTGGAATTCGAAGCGTCTGGCCAGCTTCTCCATGCTGACGGAAAGATCGGGCGGCAGCGCGTGCGCCGGCGAGATGGTTTTTTCGGGTCCGCCGATACCCGGAACCCGACTGAAGTCGAACTCCGCCGGATCAAGTTTGCCGGCCACCACCAGACGCTGTCCCAGCGCATCGAGACGCGCCGAATCGGCCTGCAACTCGCCCAGTTTGATTGCCATCCTGCTGATGTCGCGTTGCGCGTTGTCGCGCACCCGTTGCAATTCGACTTTCTGGGCGTTGATCTGCTGGCGCATCGAGGCAACCTGAGCCAATGTGGCGCTGCCGGGGCTGGCAATCCACACCGCCAGCAGCGCACTCGCGACCACGCAGGCGGTTATTCCGGTCGCAACCCGCCAGCACAGACGGCGATGGGCGAGTTTGCGCTCGTCGAGCCAGGCGTTCGGCAACGCCGATCGCGGCGAACGGGCCACCAGTATCATGCTCATGTCAATCAATCACGCGAATCATCGTTTTGTCTCCTGCCCGACCGCTGCCACCACGCGATACCCACGGTCCGACGCCTCTGTCGCAATGTGGACCGGTGGCCGATCTGGCCGCCCGCGCCCGAGAAGTTGACCATCTGAGCCAACGTATCGTTCCGTTGTTGCCGACGCCGCTCCGCGAACACGTCGGTTTCGCGGGCTTGCGCCACGACCGCCTCCTGTTGCTGGTCGAGTCGCCCGCCTGGGCCACGCGCGCGCGCGTGGAGCAAGCCTGCATCCTTGCCGCCGTGCGCTCCCTGGGGCTGGCCGCGACCTCCGTCATGACCAAAGTGGTGCCACTGACGGCACCGTCGGGGAACTCCGCCACCGCGCGACAATTGTCGCCACGTGCCGCCGCAACCATACGCGCCGCCGCGAGCACCATCGCCGACCCGGAATTGCGCGCAGCATTCGAAGAGCTTGCCAACCACGCGGCAAACTCGACGGCCTGACAACGCTGAACCCCCTGGCCGGCTCCGCCCCCTCATCCGCCGGCGGAAGGAAACTTTATAACACACCCAAAGCGGCCGGTGCCAACCGGAACCGGCACAATGTCACAAATCGTGAATTTGGCGCCGTCGCACGTGAGCCAAGTAGGCGGATCAAGGCGCGAACGCGGAAGCGCGAACGCCGGAAGACTCCAGGCATCCTGACTTCCGGCCCGGCTTCGCCGTTCGCGCCGTTCCTGCGAGTAGGGCGGATCAAGGTGTAAGCGCGGAAGCGCGAACGCCGGATCCGCCGCTTCGCGGCTTGATCCGGCCTACTGAAGCCGACGGGGCTTTCCGGTCGCGAGCACGCTCGCTTCTACAGGTGGGGGCAGGAGCCTGCAGGCGACTGGTTACGCAGTCATCGAATGCTCATCTCGCAACAACGCCCGCCCGAAGCGGCTGTTGTGGAAAGTCAGGGCAGGATGCCCGTTCTGGTCTTCCCCCGAAGCGCTAGAGCAACCAGCCGCCAGAATGCCGCGGCCTGCAGCATTCATGGATGAATGCTGAGCTTCGCGAGAAGTCAGGCCATGGATGGCCGTTCTGAACTCTCACATGACCGAAATCGTTCGGATCGCAGCCACTGACCGCGGCGAAGCCACAATCAGGGACGATTGCAATCAAACAGCCTGGGCGGGATGCGCGTACGAAATCGGTGCCAACGCCGGATCGTCGAAAGTAACCTCTTCCCACGTCGACTTGTCGGCAAGCAACGCACGCAGCAGGCGGTTGTTCAACTCGTGCCCGGACTTGTGGCCGAAGAACGCACCGATCAGGCTGTGACCGAGCAGGTACAGGTCACCGATCGCGTCGAGGATCTTGTGCTTGACGAATTCGTCCTCGTAACGCAGGCCGTCCTCGTTCAGCACCCGGTAGTCGTCCAGCACGATCGCGTTGTCCATCGAACCACCGAGCGCGAGGTTCTTCTCGCGCAGCATCTCGATGTCGCGCATGAACCCGAAGGTGCGCGCGCGGCTGACTTCCTTGACGAACGACGTGGTGGAGAAGTCGATTTCGGCGCGCGAAGCGCGGCGCGAAAAAATCGGGTGCTGGAACTCGATGGAGAACCCGACCTTGAAACCGTCGAAGGGCTTGAACTCGGCCCACTTGTCGCCGTCCTCCACCTTCACCGGCTTCTTGATGCGGATGAAGCGCTTGGGCGCGGATTGCTCTTCAATACCGGCTGACTGCAGCAGGAACACGAACGGACCCGCACTGCCATCCATGATCGGCACTTCCGGCGCGGACAAATCGACATACGCATTGTCGATGCCCAGCCCCGCCATCGCGGACAGCAGGTGTTCGACGGTACCGACGCGCACGTCACCCAAGGTGAGCGTGCTGGACAGCCGCGTATCGCCGACATACTCGCAGCGGGACGGAATGGAAACCGGTTCGGGAAGGTCGGTACGGCGAAACACGATACCGGTATTGGCCGCCGCCGGACGTAAGGTCATGTAGACCTTTTCGCCTGTATGCAGACCGACGCCCGTCGCGCGGATCACGTTTTTGAGCGTGCGCTGCTTGATCATTTTTTGTTGTAATCCTGTTAGGACAACGCTAAAAACGGGGCGATCCTACCACGGTTAGCAGGCTGAATAAAGTGGACTTGTGCGTTCAGTTACCCCGGTCACGGTTTTGCCCCCTTCACGACCGCACTCATTTCGCGACCGAGATGGCACCGTATTGGTGCCACAGGGGAGAGAGACAACACGAATTCCGGCAGGTTCCCGAAAAATTTACACTACCGCAACCCCGCAGTGCCGGGGACGGAGTCCGGCACCACGGGGGCGAAGCGCTGTCCAAAACATCGTTGCAAAGCGGCTGTTGTGGAAAGTCAGGCCAAGGATGGCCGCTCTGGTGCGCCATGTATGCAGGACGCATCCAGTTTCGACTCGCTCCATCGACGCAGCGATCAGGGATGATCGCACTCAATCAGCCTGCCTCCTCAAAAACGCGGGAATGTCCAGGTAGTCGTAACCCGGTGCAGCTTCCT